>DASYSW010000483.1:0-6121 GCA_036002905.1 Chitinophagaceae bacterium | reverse complement strand
TTGGCAAAAACCGGTGCATATTTTTTTCCTGCAGGAAATATAGCGGTGACACCGGTCCGCACAGGACCTTTTCCCTTTTCTAATTTTCCGCTCCCCTCGATAATCGTCGTATGACCCACTTCTACGCCGGCAACATCTGTGATCGCGTTGTATTTTCCCGGAGTGCCTTCAAAAGGAATCCCGATATCTCTTGCTCTTGGTTTTTTGCCCTGCGAAAAACTTGTTGCTGATGCTGCCATGAGAAAAATTATGATAATGAATTTCATTGTTGCAGGTTGAGTAGATCAGTTTTCTTCAAGTTCATCCTTTGACGGAAGCCTTGGAAAACTGTGATGAGGTTCGGTTTGATACCAGTAAACAACCGAGCTAATGTCTGATTGTTGAACAAGGTAGCGGCCACCACTTCTCCAACCGAGATCCTGTATGGTAATCTTTAAATTTTTTTCAAAGCGAACAGGATCCATGATGTGCCAGCGATACAAGCCAAACCGCTGCATTACATTATAATGGCCATCACCCCGGATCACCTGGGGCAAGCCTGTATATGCTGTCGAAAATTCTGTGTAATTAGTTGTTTCGCCACCGGCGTCATTTTTCTTTCTTGTGTCAAAATCATAAGAGCCACAGAAATAATCTTCCGTACCCGTACCATTGATCGTGGGGAATTGAGTGTCTCCATCCATATAAAATTTTATTTCGCCTTCGCCCCACCAACCATTGTTGTGCACTCCCCACGCAAGATATGTTCCCACATATTGTCCCTTTCCCTGGATGCTATCGACCAACGTGCAAACTCCATTCTTTACCGGGTTATTCCTCCGGAACTGTGCATGAAAATAAGCGGCGTCATCAGGAACGGTAGTCAGAGTATAATCAACTTGGTAATATAAGGTCATGCTTTCAGTGTTGATATTGGTCATTGTTATCTTGCATTTTTTCCTGAACGGCATTGCCCAATAGCAATTGAAGGCACTCCCTGGATTAACAGTTACCATCAGGGAATTGAGATGTGCATAAGAACTCCAACCTGCACCAAAAAAAGCACCTACCGGTACTTCCACAGAAGGTTCGGTTTCATCATCCCAATAGAAACGAAGAATGGAATATCTCCAATTACCGGTCGGTGTCATCCATATGTGCTGTATGGCACCCGACCCGCTGATCTCAGCCATGGTAAATGTTTCTTTTGGCTTGATCGTAACAAATGGGTTTATTTTCCAACCCTGGCCTAGTTCTCTTGCAGCGTAATGTGCACTCCCATTTTCAAGAGTTGCCATTCCACCTTTACCGGGCTCCCCTGTAAGATTTTCGGGACTTATCGACCTTGTTTTTGCGTTACTTAAAAGGAACAGGTTCCCCGGACTCATGTTTAATCCGTCGAAACCCTGGTTTTTCTGTGCGTTTGCAATTGAAGAAATAAAAACAATGAAGTAACAGATTTTTCTCATACCGTGGTTTTGAATGAGAAAAGTTACTGAATAATTTTTCAATTACAGGTGAGGCAATTTGAAAACGTTAGCTGTATTCTGAAAGCCATTTTATTTTTTGCAGGAGAAGATTTGATTGCTGTAGCCGTATTAGATATTCCTGGTGTGTCGCATTGAACCCTTCGCACCTCATTTTAAGTTCCACGCCTTCACCGGCAAGGATCAATTCATACGTTGTGATCAAATAGCTGGATGTATTTTCTTCACGAAATCCAAACTGCAAAAGCATTCCCGGAACCGATTGCAGTACCTGGCCGATATTAACTGGTTTTGTATTCTCGTCCCTGAGAAAGATGGAGCTTCCCTCGGTCCAGTCGGAATCTATATTTCCTTCAAAAAGATATTGGTTGATATAGTCGGGACCGGTAAGCACTTTCCACACCTTGCTTGGCAAAGCATGAACAATGATTTGTTGCTGCAGGTTGGTTTTTGACATATTGTTGGCTGGATTCACCAATAAACGCAACATTTATTTTTATTGTTATTAAGAAAATGCTAAATGGAGACAACTTCCCACATTTATTATACGAGTGACAGCGAAAAAAGTTACAGGGAAACGCGACAAAAGTGATTTTAAAAATATTATACTTCATCAAGGCTGACGATCGTTAGCATGATATTAAAATAAGGTTACCTACCTCAATTAGAGGACAGGTTATTCTGAACTCGTAACAACCCGGAGTTTAAGTTATAATTTTACTATTTTTCTTCTATCGCCCCACGTACCGATCTGCACTTGAATAAAATAGACGCCGCCGGAAAGATCATTGGAAGGTAGCGTAACGCGGTTCACTACCTGCTCTTTGTTGAAAAGATAGGAGCGAATGATCGAGCCGGCCTGGTCAACGATCTCTACTTTCATTTTGCCCATGTGGCTGTTGTTGAGTTGAAGAATAAAATTGTCCGTCACAGGATTTGGGTAAATTGTAAATGATGGTTTCTCAATCAAATTATTTTCATCAATGACTTCTGGCGTTGCTATTGACTTCGTAGTGCCTGCAGACGCTAAGATCAATATAGCAGAAGTATACGGAGCAAGCGTAATTGAACCTGGGAATGATGTCCCCGTTATATCAATATAGGTCTCGCCAAGGTTTACAGTTTTGTCGGAAGATGTTGCATTGTATTCAAACCGTAGACTACTGATGCTTGATACTGTTTTCGGAGATGCCTTGGAGTGCATATCCTGGCCACTAAATGCTTGCCATTGTGTCACTGTTTGATGCCTATAGTTACTGCCATCGAATGTATAAAATGCGTTTCCATCGTTTATTGGGTTTGCTACCACATTACTATCGGAAGTTCCGAATTGTAGAAGATCGTTTGCACCTGTTTGATAACTCCACGTGCCTAAAGTGGTTGAACCCGTCATGACAAGTTTATTATTCCTGATCTTTACATTTCTTACCAGGTTGTTACCTGAAGTGTGTATCATCGCAAGAGCGCCGCTGCCGCAATTATAAACTGTATTGTTCAAGACGTTTGCCTCGTGTGCATCCATTAGGAATATTCCAAAAACGGCAACATTCGCAACAGTGTTATTTATCACTGAAATGTTTTGCGTGTTATTGTCCACGTATATACCTTCAGCTGCAAGGTTTGTACCTGGCCTACCCCAGGGCGCTCCCGGCCCATTTATTATTATATTTCCATCGATAACATTATTGCTATAGGTCTGTGCGTCGTTACCACGATTTGTATAAATACCCGCTCCTTCGTCTAAGACAAATTCAAAATTATTGATAAAGTTATTTTTGACGTTGAAGTTACTTCCCCGGTCGAAGGCAAGCGCTGAAGTTCCCGAATTTAGTAATGTATTTTTTTCCATTGTATTGTTATTACCGGTCACATAAACTGCTCCTACCAGCCAGTAATTATCGATCATTCCCGGGTTAGTGCTTGAATTGGTGATAGTGTTGTTTCGAATTATGGTGTTGCTAGCCCCTCCATCTAGCGCAATAGCTGAGTGATTTGAATTGTTGATCGTACAATTTTCTAGATCGAAATAACTAGTTCCACTGCCTCCATATATTGCATCTCTTCCTGCATTGGCCAAATCGCAGTTTGTAAAAGTGATATGAGACGAGCCAGTAATCACCACCAATCTTCCAAGAGATCCCTGGATAGCCAGATTATCGAACTTAAGATAGCTCCTGGAGGTTACATCGACCAGAACATTAACAGTTGAAACTTTGACGTTGCTTGGCGTAGAAGTCGAATAAAGATCCAATTTTTTTATAGACGGATTGTAGTACCACTCGTTCTGTGCGTTAAGAGTATTAATGCTGTTTTCAACAAAATAACCGTAACCACTTGTAGCGCTGTATTGATTCCATGATGACGAATAATTCAGCGTGCTACCGGATTGACTCGTGATTGTCCCTTTTTCGATGACATATTGGTTCTTTCTTATTACAATGGTTGCCCCGGTCCAGTTAGGTGAACTTGGCAGGCTGGCATCGGTGATGCTGCTAGTACCATTGGTCGACGATATTGTCCGGAATCCGCCCCAGGTGTTATCTGCAGCATTCGGCCATCGACCCATTGGATACGAAGTTCCATTTACAGTTACGATCATGGCAGCGGATTGTCCATCGGTGATCGCATCACTTTCCCATAAATTGGTCCCGATTGTCTTCCACCCGGATGCATCAGCAAGCCCTGTAATGATTGGCTTATTACCAGTGCCATACGATCCGAAGGATATCGTTCCGGATGATGATCCTGATTTACTAAAAGAGATAGCGCCATAAAAGGTATCCCCGGATTTGAAAAGTATATTGTCTCCTGGGTTCAAATTGCCCATAAAAGAATTGAGTTTGCTTATTGTTCTCCACGGAGTCGAGGAACTTTGAGCTTCGGTGTTTGATCTCGAATCATCACCCGTAGATGAAGAAAAATAATAAGTGTTTCCAGTCGCGCTTATTACATCAGCAGTCGTAAATGATGTGCCAGTACTGTAGGAACTTGATCCGAATGAACAAACCGTTTGAACCTGGAACTGATATTTTGTGCTTGCAGTGAGCCCTGTTAAATTACTGGAAGTTGTTGCTATGCCGCTGACCGTAGTCCATGTAGATGATGATGAAGGTTTCCATTGGAGATTATAAGTTACGGCACCCGGAACATCTGTCCAGCTTACTATGGCACTTGCAGTAGTAATGCCTGAAGAGATTAAACCTGTCGGTGATTCGCAATTAGCCGTTGTCGTAAATGATGCGGCAGTACAGTATGAACTTGATCCGAACGAACAAACAGCTTGAACCTGGACGTCGTATGATGTGCCTGCGACGAGTCCTGTTAAATCATTGGAAGTTGTTGCGATATTGTTTATCGTGGTCCATGTAAATGAGGATGAGGGCTTCCATTGGAGATTATAAGTTACGCCACCTGGAACAGCAGTCCAGCTAACTGTAGCAGTTGTATTGCTAATATTTGAAGAGCTTAAACCTGTCGGCATCCCGCAAGTAGCCGTGGTTGTAAATGATGTAGCGGTACAGTATGAACTTGATCCGAACGAACAAACAGTTTGCACCCGGAAGTCGTACGCTGTGCCTGCGACGAGCGTTGTTAGATCACTCGAAGTTGTTGTGATCCCGTTGACCGTGGTCCATGTTGAGGATGATGAAGGTTTCCATTGGAGATTATAAGTCACCGCACCTGGAACAGAGGGCCAGCTTACTGTTGCACTCGTAGTAGTGATGCTTGAAAAAGTTAAACCTGCCGGTATGCCGCAACTAATGGCAGTTGTAAATGATGTGGGATCACTATATGAACTTGATCCGGCGGAACAAATAGTTTGAACCTGGAAGTCGTATGATATGCCTGCGAGGAGTGTTGTTAGATCGCTCGAAGTTGTAGTGATTCCGTTGACCGTGGTCCATGTTGATGAGGATGAAGGTTTCCATTGGAGATTATAACTCACTGCACCTGGAACAGCGGTCCAGCTTACCGTTGCACTTGTGGTGGTAATGCTTGAGGAAATTAAACCCGCCGGCATCCCGCAAGTAGCCGTAGTTGTAAATGATGTGGGATCACTATATGAACTTGATCCGAACAAACAAACAGTTTGAACCTGGAAGTCGTATGATGTGCCTGCGAGAAGCGTTGTTAGATCACTCGAAGTTGTTGTGATCCCGTTGACCGTGGTCCATGTTGAGGATGATGAAGGTTTCCATTGGAGATTATAAGTCACTGCACCAGTAACAGCGGTCCAGCTCACTGTTGCACTTGTAGTGGTAATGGTTGAAGAAGTTAAACCTACCGGTACCCCACAAGTAGCCGCGGTTGTAAATGATGCAGGAGTGCTATATGAACTTGATCCGGCTGAACAAACAGTTTGAACCTGGAAGTCGTATGATGTGCCGTCTGCGAGTCCCGTTAAATCGTTGGAAGTTGTTGCAATGCCGTTGACCGTAGTCCATGTAGAGGATGATGAAGCCTTCCATTGGAGGCTATAACTGACAGCATTTGGAACCGCGGTCCAGCTTACTGTAGCACCTGTAGTGGTAATACTTGAAGAAGATAATCCCGTCGGTATTCCACAGCTAGTCACAGTTGTAAATGATGCGGCAGAAGTGTACGAACTCGATCCTGACCCACCTGAACAAACAGTTTGAACCTGGAAGTCGTAT
>DASYSW010000482.1:0-5180 GCA_036002905.1 Chitinophagaceae bacterium | reverse complement strand
CTTAAATACCTGTTGATATACATTCAACAATTCGCCTTGCGTAGCTAGCGCATCGAGCACTTCTCTTTGAAAGCCGCCTTGTTCTAATTGTAGAGTATCAAATTGACGGTGAAGATCAACGAGGAGAGAACTGAGTGTATTCAATTGAGAAAGGGTAACCGGAGAGTCGTTTACAAAAGCCCTGGACTTTCCACTCGTTGAGATCTCCCGTCGTATGATCAATTGATCGCCTTCATCAAAATCGTTTTCTTGTAAAAAATGTTTTACTATTTCCTTTCCCCTGATGTCAAAAATGCCTTCCACAAAACACTTTCTCTCTTTATTTACGAGAGCTGTGCTGTCAGCTCTTTCCCCAAGTATCAAACCCAAAGCGCCGACGATAATAGATTTACCTGCACCCGTTTCGCCGGTAATGACATTCAACTTATTTGAAAAATCAATCTCCAGCTCATTGATGATCGCATAATTCTGTATGAAAAGTTTTTGTATCACGGATCTATGCAGATTGAATGATTAATTGGCAAATTAGGGAATTAACCACGGATTACGCTGATTGAAACCACGGATTGGACTGATTAATTACCGGGTAAATTCTATGAATCAACCCGATCACGCCGAATAAGAGTTAATTCCAAAAGCCTTAACCACTAAACCTACTCATCCGCGAAATCCGCGATAAAAAAAACCCCCGGCGAACTGCCAGGGGAAAAATAAAAAAGAAAAATCAGTTCTATTTAAGCATTAGATCAGTGTAATCAATGGTCTATTTGATTTCTACTTTGGTGTTCAAATCTTCATCAACCAATATGCGACCACAGTTCTCACACACCATTACCTTTTTGTGTTGTTTTATTTCACTCTGTTTTTGAGGAGGGATTGCATAAAAACAACCGCCGCAGGCATCACGTTCGACAGGAACAACCGCGAGACCATTGCGATAGCTCTTTCTGATCTTGTCGTAACTCGTAAGCAAACGGTCGTCCACATGTTCTCTTGCTTCGGAAACCATTTTATTAAAATGTCTTTCCTCTTTTTCAGTAGCCGCGATGATCTTTTCGAGTTCACCCTTTTTGGTATTTAAAACGCCTTCTTTGGCGGCAATAGCTTTTTTCGCTTTTTCCAAAGACACAGCCTTTTCAGCAATCTCTTCGTTGGCATCCTTGATGTGTTTCTCACAAAGCTTCACTTCCAACTGCTGCATTTCTATTTCCTTGTTGATCGCCTCAAATTCACGATTGTTCTTTACATTGTCGCTTTGCTTTTCGTACTTTTTTATCAATGCCTGGGCTTCCTTGATCGCTTCTTTCTTTTGCTCAATAAATTCTGTTATTCCATTGATCTCTTCTTCGATGCGTGTCTGGCGGGAATGAAGTCCCTGTATCTCGTCTTCAAGGTCAGCAACCTCCATTGGTAACTCACCTTTTAAAATATGTATTTCGTCAAGCTTACTTTCAATCTTTTGAAGAGTGACGAGTGCGGAAAGTTTCTCTTCAACTGAAAATTCTTTTACTTGTGCCATTTATTATTTATAGTTTTTTTGTTTTAGATATAACCCGGCTGTCTATGATTACTCTCCCGTAAAATACCTGACCGGGTTGGTCCTTACGTCTGTTTTGAGGACGGCAAAGTTAGGGAATTTTCCCTCCAAAATCTCAGCTAAAAGCTCTACCGTAAACTGCTCGCTTTCATAATGGCCTATATCGGCGATGACCATCCGGCCATTAGCGTCAAAAAATTCGTGGTACTTCATATCGGCAGTAATATAGATATCGGCGCCTGCCACCAGGGCTGAAGGAACCAAAAAACTTCCGGCTCCCCCGCAGATTGCGACTTTTCTAACCGGTTTTTCCAGCAAAGGCGTGTGACGAATGACGCTTAAATTAAACGTCTTCTTTATATGGTTCAAAAATTTAATCTCATCTGTTGGTTCTGGCACCTCTCCTATTATGCCGCTTCCGATTCTTTCGTGGTTGTTAGCCAGACTAATTATATCATAAGCAACCTCCTCATAAGGGTGGGTTGCCTTCAAGGCCGTGATAATGCTGCTTGCAAGCCAGGAGGGAAATATCACTTCGATTTTGATCTCATTTTCCTGGTGTTGTTTTCCAACCTCACCCACATAAGGGTTCGCTCCCTCCTGGCCCTTGAACGTTCCGGTTCCTTCCGCATTAAAGCTACACTCGCTATAGTCTCCTATATGGCCACCACCCGCTTTAAATATCGCATCCCGAACCAGCGCCGCTTTGTCGGCAGGTGCGAAAGTGAAAAGCTTCTTTAGAGTGCCCTCTTTTTGAGAAAGAATGACCGTATTCCGGAGACCGAGCAGTGACGCGATTTTTCCATTCACCCCTTCCAATACATTGTCAAGGTTTGTGTGAATGGCATAGATTGCGATATCCTTCTTGATAGCTGATATCACAGCTTTCTCAACGTAGTTTTTTCCATTGACCTTTTTTAATCCGCCGAAAATGATCGGGTGGTGAGCTACTAAAAGATTGCAGTTCTTTGCGGCAGCTTCGTTGATCACTTCTTCCGTGGCATCAAGACAACAAATGATGCCACGACATTCCCAATTTTTATCTCCGATTAGCAAACCTGCATTATCATAATGCTCCTGCAGTGAGGGATGAGCGAAGGATTCTAAAAATGAAATGATATCGGAAATTTTCATTTCGGAAAGTTAAGTATTGTTTATTCGTATTCGTGTTTCATAAATCGATTCACTGCAGACTTCCCTGTTGAAACAAAAACTTCAAAAAAAATTTGAAAAAACAAAATCTTTCGTATTTTTCGGCCTCCATCCGCTCCCCTGCGATGACTTCCGGCCTCATTCACCATTAAAACCCTTGATATGCGAAGAAGTAAATATGGTTATTTGCTGCTTGCATTGTTGGTGATAACAGGATTAGCAGGCACAATAACTTCAACAAGCATTACTGCTAAAGAAAGAAAATTAGTTGCTGCTTATCTCAAGGATACCAAGACTGATGTATTGAAGGGTATAAAGGGCCTTTCAAAGTCGCAACTTAACTTCAAACCCTCGAAAGACAAGTGTTCTATAAAGGAGTGTATTTATCGTATTGCGGCCTCCGAAAAAAACTTGTGGAATTTGATGCAAGCTACTCTGACGCAACCGGCAAATCCCGAAAAACGGCTGGAAGTAAAATGGACAGATGAAGAATTACTCAAGGGAACCGATAACTGTAGCCCCGAAGAACTTGAACTAAGGAAAAACTCCTTTAAGACAGTGGAAGAAGCGTTGGAGAGTTTTAAAAACACCAGGGCCGAACATTTTAAGTATATGAAGGGTACAACCGAGGACCTCCGAAACCATGTAGCGCACACCGCGTACGGATGGCTTGATTGCTACCAGGTTTGCCTTTTGATATCATCGTACAGCAAACGTTATCTCCAACAAATTGAAGAAATAAAGGCTGATCCAAATTTTCCATCCCGGTAACAGGGATAGATACCAAAACTAACTCAAGGTTGAAAAACCTCGGCCCCAAAATTCCCGTAAGAATGAGGGGCTTTTTTGTAAAGTAACTGATCCAGGCTGATTTAATCATTGCTGGCTCGGGGATTGCTGCTTTTCTTGTAAATGTCCGGATTATGCTTCTGCATCCATCGCTCAGGCCTATCGAAAAGAGTGAAACCAAATCGTTCATATAGGCCATGAGCATCCCTGGTAGCCAGGGTAAATCGTCGCAAACCCTGCAATTGCGGGTGGTTCACGATCGTCTCCATTAACCATTTTGACAAACCTTTTCCTCTTTCCTCGGGTAAGATGAAAACATCGGCGAGATATGCAAATGTTGCAAAGTCACTGATCACTCTCGCAAACCCGGTCAATTTTTGGCGACGATATATGGCGAAGCACAGTGAGTTGTCAATGCTTTTCTTCACGACCTCCAGGGGTATACTCTCAGCCCAATAGGAATGGGCAAGAAATTTATGGACGATTTCAACATCAATTTTTGACTTGTCCGTTGACAACAAATAGTCATCCTTTCTCCATTCCGTTTTTTCCATGTTCATTATTTTTCGAAAGACATTTAATAACTAGGGTCTTAAAGTGCAGGTATCTTCCTCATCTTTTTCAAGTAGATTATCTATTGGATTTACGAAGGTCAATTTATATTTTGCTAATCCAATTCTATGAGACCGCTTTTAATCATATTTAGCCTGGTGTTGCTGTCCGGGTGCAAAAAGATTATTGAGAAAAAAGCTGAAAATGCCATCATGAAAGCTATGACAGATGGCCAGTGGGTTATTACGAGCTTTATTTCCGACGGCTCGAATGTCACCACCGATTTTTCAGCCTATCGTTTCCAATATTTTGATAATTATACAGTTGATGCCATAAAAAACGGAACAGTCGAAAACACCGGAAACTGGGATGGGGACGTCAACACGATGAACATCATGGCTAACTTTCCCAATGCCACAAATCCTCTGCTGTTGTTGAACGGAACCTGGCATGTGACTGATAATAGCTGGACCTACGTCGAAGCAACGATGACCGTGGGTAGCACAATAAGGTCATTGAGGCTTGATAAACAATAGAACCCACCATCTTCCCGTTAAACAAAATACGTCAAATCTGGTCTTAAACTTGTATTTTACTGAACCCGGATTTTGCCCGAAGAAACCGATCAAAGATTTTTATCGTCCGCTGAAAATTATGCAATCATGGTATACAAAAATTATGGCTCGCAAATAATTTTTAAGGCTAAATTCGTCCTTTTCCAGGCCCTTTAAAAACTCCTGAATGCCAAAACCCGGGAAAGTCTTCTTAAAACTATTTCTTGCTGTTTCATTTTGGATAGCGAGCTTATCTATCCAGGCACAGGACCCGGTGGCAAACTTCTCCGCGAATAATGCATCAGGCTGCGGCCCGTTACGGGTCACCTTTACTGATCAATCTACTGGTAGCCCCACTTCCTGGAGTTGGGATTTTGGAAACGGGCAGTTGTCCACCATGCAAAACCCGGTAGTCACCTATACCCAGCCAGGGACATATACGGTGAGGTTGGTAGTCAAGAATGAGTCGGGTATCGATGATGAAATCAAAACAGATTATATCACGGTCTTTGCAACACCAACGCCCTCTTTTACAGCAAACCTGACAACCGCCTGCGCCCCCGCTGCCGTACAATTTACGGATCACTCAGTAGCTC
>DASYSW010000481.1:0-16751 GCA_036002905.1 Chitinophagaceae bacterium | reverse complement strand
ACAATAACAGATCAGTTTGGCTATTTTTCTTTCACCTTACCCAAAGGCCGGCATACGTTGAATATACAAAGCAGGGGTAAGAAGGACGCCATCCGCCATATCATTTTGTATTCTGACGGCAAAATGGACATATATCTTCATGACCAGATCATTGCCTTAAAGGAAGTGGTGGTGTCTTCAAAAAAAACAAGTAATGTTCGCAGTGTTCAGCTTGGCGTAGATAAATTAAACATCAGCACCATTAAACAAGTTCCCACTGTATTTGGTGAAGCGGATATTTTGCGCGTCATATTGAACTTGCCTGGCGTCAAATCCGTGGGGGAGGCGGGTACTGGTTTTAATGTCCGGGGGGGCTCTACTGATCAAAATCTCATTTTATTTAGCGGCGCCACTATTTATAATCCGTCTCATTTTTTCGGATTTTTTTCTGCATTCAACCCGGATGTTGTGAAGGACGTTGAGTTGTATAAAAGTAGCATCCCAGCTAAGTATGGGGGTCGCTTATCCTCGGTGCTTGATATTACTTCCCGCGAAGGAAATAAAAAGAATTTTGCAGGGTCAGCAGGTATTGGCCCGGTGACCAGCCGGCTTAATGTTGAAGGCCCTTTTTCTAAAAGAGACTCATCCTCTTCATTTGTCATTGGGGCACGTGCGACCTATGCGGACTGGCTTCTTAATTTATTGCCTCACCAATATGATAAAAGCCAGGCGTCTTTTTATGACGTATCCCTGCACACTACTCATGATCTGAATAAGAAGAACAGTTTGTACCTGACGGCTTATATCAGCAAGGATCATTTCAATCTCAATAACGATACGGCCTACGAATTCGGCAACAGGAATGTGAATGTTCAATGGAAACACACGTTCAATAATAAGTTGAGTAATCTCACCGGTGTCGGCTATGATTTTTATCAGTATGACATCAACAGTGATGCGAATAAGATAAATGCCTACAATCTCAAATTCAATGTAAGCCAGGCAAGCCTGAAGTCAGATTTTAATTACTACCTGAACCCAAGACATACAATTGAGTTTGGCCTAAGCTCCATCTACTACAAACTCCATCCCGGATCCTATACTCCTGTCGGATCTGAATCCCTTGTAAAGTCCGATATCGTGCCTGCAGAGCAGGGACTTGAATCAGCAGTGTACCTGGGAGATCGTTTTAACGTCAGCCCGGCGTTCTCTGTAAACTATGCCATTCGGTATTCGATGTATCAATATTTGGGCCCTCAGTCTGTTAGTACTTATGCGCCCGGTGTCCCCAGGGATGAATCAAGCCGGACTGAAACAAAGGAGTACGGAAAGGGAGACATCATCAACACTTACCATGGCCCTGAATACCGGTTGGCTTTGCGTTATGCCTTCTCCCCGGACTTTTCAATTAAAGCAGGAATCAATTCTTTAAGGCAATATATTCACATGTTGTCAAATACGGCAGCTATCGCGCCAACGGATATTTGGAAATTGAGTGATCCAAATATCAAACCGCAGGAAGGAGAACAAGTGTCATTAGGATTCTATAAAAATTTTAAGTCGAACACAATCGAAACATCGGTGGAGGTTTATTATAAACGAATGAGGCACTACCTTGATTATAAGAGCGGGGCCACATTGGTTCTGAATCACAATATTGAAACAGATGTCATCAATACACGTGGAAAGGCTTATGGAATTGAATTGCTGATAAAGAAAATAGCGGGGAAATTGAATGGCTGGATCGGGTATTCCTATTCACGCACGTTCTTAAAAATGGATGATCCCATTGCCGGCGAAGTCATTAATAACGGTGAATATTATCCAAGCAATTATGATAAACCTCATGATCTGAGTATTGTAGGTAACATAAGGCTGTCCCACCGCTTTAGCGTATCATCGAATATAGTATACAGCACCGGGCGACCGATCACTCTTCCTTTTGGAATGTACTATTATGCGGGTGCGCAAAGAGTTTTGTATTCAAACAGGAACGAGTATCGCATTCCTGATAATTTCCGTATCGACCTTTCCATGAACATAGAGGGTAACGCCAGGGTGCATCAGCGAACCCATAATTCCTGGACGATCGGGGTATATAATCTTACAGGCAGAAAAAATCCATACTCCGTTTATTTTATAAGTGAGAATGGTGTGATAAAGGGATATAAACTTTCAATATTCGGCAGCATCATTCCGTTTGTGAATTTTAATATCAGGTTTTGATCAAACATAGCGAATGAGAAATTGTATTAGAATAATAATTGGTTGCACGGTGATCGTGTGCTTCTGTACATGCAAGGAAATTTATGACCCACATATTGAAGCAAAGACCACAGGTCTACTGGTAGTGGAAGGATTTATTAACAGTGGCCAGGGTCCTTCTACCGTTCGATTGTCACGTTCTTCCGATTTACAGGATACAGTATTAAACCCTGAAGCTAATGCCCAGGTAGAGGTGCAGGGTGAAGATGGAAGTAGATTTATTCTACCTGCTAATGGAATTGGTCTATATACAAATGCACAGCTAATACTAAACAATGGTGTGAGATATCGTTTGCATATACGAACAACGGATGGAAAGGAATATGCTTCCGATTACTCCCCGGTAAAATACACTCCGCCCATTGATAGCATTACCTGGCAAAGAGAAAATGATGGACTCAGAATTTATGCCAACGCACGCGATCCCCAGAATGCGACGAAATATTATCAATGGAAGTATGAGGAAACCTGGGAGATCCATTCGGCTTTTTATACTTCAATTAAATACATTAGAGATACGATCCGAACTAATGACGTGATTGATCTTGTTTACCGACTGCCTGATCGAAATCCTGATACAACGCTTTATAAATGCTGGAATACGCTGAACTCGTCGACTATCATCTTAGGTTCTACCGAAAAACTTACGAGCGACGTTGTTTATTTGCCGGTTCAGTATATCGAACCTCAGTCAGAAAAACTAAGCGTACTGTATAGTATCAACCTGAGACAATACGCTATTAGCCAGGACAATTACCTGTTTCTGCAAAAAATGAAAAAGAATACTGAACAATTGGGAACCATTTTCGATCCGCAGCCTTCAGAAACTTCCGGCAATATTCACTGCCTGACAGACCCTAATGAAACGGTGATAGGATTTATTGAAGTGACCGAGGAGCAGGTAAAAAGAATATTTATTTATAATAGCCAGGTGGCTGGCTGGGGTTATAATCCTGGTTGTGTGCAGGTGATTATCGATAACAACCTGGATAGTATTAAAAGGCATGCAAGTGACCTCTATCCAACTCTGCCCAGTAGCACTGATCCTTTTGGTGCGATCGTTAAGTTTTTTGCAACGAATGACAAGAATTGCATGGATTGCACTTTTCGGGGAGTACATCAAAGACCTGACTTTTGGCCATGAGCATAGTTTTGATAAAACGATATTTTGAACTATTCATGACTTGCGTGAGTATAATATTCTTGTTTTCAAAATGCAAGGAAGAATATGACCCGCACATTGAAGCAAAGACTACGGGCTTGCTGGTAGTAGAGGGGTTTATAAACAGTGGACAGGGTTCAACAACATTTCACTTGTCGCGCTCATCCGATTTGGAGGATGCAACATTCAAGCCTGAACCCGGCGCGCTGTTAAATGTTGAGGGTGAAGATGGAAGTAGTTTTCCACTGTTTAATAATGGAAATGGCGAATATATTGTTCCACAACTCACATTATACAATGGGGTAAGGTATCGTTTACATATAAGAACAAACGATGGAAGAGAATACGTTTCTGATTACAGCTCTGTGAAATATACGCCGGCTATTGATAGCATTACGTGGCAGCGGGAGAATGATGGACTCAGGCTCTATGCAAATGCCCACGACCCGCTAAATGATACTAAGTACTACCAATGGAAATATGAAGAAACATGGGAGATCCACTCAGCCTACTATAATGAATTAGAATACCTGACAGACCCGGTAACTTCCCGGCCGTGGACCGTTAAATATAAATATGTTGATCAGCATACTGACACTACAATCTACAAATGCTGGAACACGTTGGCTTCATCCAGCATTATTTTAGGTTCTACAGAAAAACTGACGTCAGACCTTGTTTATTTGCCCGTCCAATATATCGAACCGCGTTCTGAAAAATTAAGTGTGTTATATAGTATAAACCTCCGCCAATATGCGATCAGCCAGGAAGAGTATTTGTTCCTGCAAAAAATGAAAAAAAATACTGAGCAACTGGGAACAATATTCGATCCACAGCCTTCAGAAATCTCGGGCAATATACACTGCCTTACGGACCCAAATGAAACAGTGATAGGACATGTCGAAATAACCGACGAACAAGTAAAAAGGGTGTTTATTTCTAACAGCCAGGTGCCTGATTGGAATTACGATCCGGGTTGTGTTTTTATTGAGATCGATAATCAACCCGACAGCATTGCCAGGTATGGGGTTGGTCTAATGCCAACACTCGTATCAAAGAAAGATCCTTTTAGAGGGATCCTGGCCTTTTATGCGTCAACACCGCCATGCGTCGATTGTACTTTGCGGGGAGTACACCAAAGACCTGATTTTTGGCCATAAATTTATTAAGCTGATATTTTTTTAAAATGCCAAACCTGATCAAGAAGAAGTTTATCACTCCAATTTACCTGCTAACAGTGTTACAGGTAACCGCGCAGCAAAATTTGAACGATATACAGGTAGTCTTTAACGATTACCGCAAGAACTCGTTAACAGAAAAGGTATTTACTCATACAGATAAGAATTTTTACCTGGCCGGGGAGATCATCTGGTTCAAACTTTATATAGTGAATGGCGATGATAATAGGTTAATTGATCTGAGTAAAGTAGGGTATGTCGAGGTTCTTGATAAGGAGCATAAATCGGTATTGCAGGCAAAGATCGCGCTCGATAAAGGAACAGGTAACGGTTCACTATACATTCCGCTTTCATTTAATTCGGGAGTTTATAAGTTCAGAGCTTATACAAATTGGATGAAAAATTTTGATCCCGGCTACTATTTTGAAAAACCAATCACTATTGTCAATTCAGTTAAGAACCCAGGCAAGCAGGTGACCATACCGAGGAATTACGATTTGCAATTTTTTCCTGAAGGTGGTAGCCTTGTTCAAGGGATACAAAGTAAAGTAGCATTTAAAATTGTTGATCAATCGGGAAGAGGGATCGACTGCAAAGGAGTTGTTGTGAATAAAAATAACGATACAGTAGCGACCTTTTACCCCCTTAAGTTCGGCATTGGCAATTTTGATCTTACTCCTGTAGCGGGAGACAACTACAAAGCAATCGTGCAATTACAGGATACCACATTTACCAGGGACCTTCCGGTTTTACTTGAGCAGGGATATGTTTTGAGGTTGAATTCCGCAAGTGAATCACAACTGCGTTTAAGTGTGGCCACTAACATAAAGTCTGCGGATCTTGTTTATCTATTTGTTCACACGAGACAAAATTCAAAAATCGCGGAAAGGGGAACCCTTATAAATGGCGCTGTAGAATTTACCATTGATAAAAATAAATTGGAAGCAGGCATTTCACATATCACGATTTTTGACCGGAATAATTTGCCCGTGTGTGAGCGATTATATTTTACGCCACCTGGCAAGCAACTGATCATCCAACCCGCAATCGAGCAGCAGGAAATTATTTCTCGAAAAAAAGTGAATTTAGTTGTGAATTCTACTGACGAATTGAAACAGCCGGTAGCTGCCAATTTCTCTGTTTCAGTATATCGCCTGGATTCACTTCAGTCAGCCCAAAACGAGGGAATCGATAATTACTTGTGGCTCACGTCCGACTTAAGGGGGATTGTCGAATCGCCGGATTATTATTTTTCAGAACACAATGCCGAAGTAGAGGAAGCGACTGATAATCTCATGCTCACGCATGGATGGAGACGTTTTACCTGGCAAGACGTTTTTAAACCATCGAAACCTTTTTACTCGTTTGTTCCCGAGTATAAAGGGCACATTATTTATGCAAAAATTACTAATACAAAAACGGCTTTGCCCGGGCCCGATGTGCTTGCTTATCTTTCAGTACCTGGTTCGCGTGTTCAACTGTACAATTCAAAAAGTGATTCAACGGGGATGGTCCGCTTCTTCACAAAGGATTTTTACGGACCTAACGAGATCGTACTACAGACTGACATAAAAGACAGCATTTATAAAATCGAACTTGTTGATCCTTTCTCTGCCAAAGTTTCACAGGTGCATTCGCCAGTATTTGAACTTTCCGAAAACATGAAAACTATTATTTCAGATTACAACGTAAGCATGCAGGTCCAAAATGGGTTTGTTGGAGACAAATTAAAGCGTTTTGATGCCCCGGTAATTGACAGCAATGCTTTTTTTGGTAATCCCGATATTCAATATCTGCTGGATAACTATACACGCTATTCAACAATGGAAGAAGTATTAAGAGAATATGTGTATGAAGTGCTTGTTCGCAGGCAAAAGGAAAACTTTCATTTGATTGTTTCGGATGTCGACAACAAGATTTTTTTGGATGATCCCCTTACTCTTATCAATGGTATCCCTGTCTTTGATCCCAATAAAGTGATCAAATATGATCCGTTGAAAGTCAGAAAAATTGATATTGTGAAGCGGAAGTATTTTTATGGACCATCTATATTTAACGGAATCCTGAATTTTGTTACCTACCAGGCAGATCCGTCAATATTGTCAGATCTAAAACCGACGGTCCTAGAATATGAAGGCCTGCAATACCAGCGGGAATTTTATTCACCCGTGTACGAGACACAGGACCAAATTTCCAGTCGCCTGCCCGATTTCAGAAATGTTTTATACTGGTCACCCGATGTTCGTACAAATGCACAGGGCAAAGCTGAGATCAATTTTTTCTCCTCTGATTTAAAAGGCAAATATGTCGCTGTGTTGCAGGGTATCAATGCTGATGGTAGGGTCGGAGAAAGATCTGTTTTGTTTGAGGTAAAATAATGAAATGTCTAAATTGAGAAAGGTTGATCGCGTAAAAAGGCATAGTTTAAACTGTTGCCTGTCTCTTCCAGTTAGTCCAATTTCATCACGAGGGGTTCATGTAGTACAGTCTCTTTCTCGCCGATAGGCCAATATAATCTTACAACGATAAAAAAAGGAGCATTTGGCGCCGGTAGCCAATTGCACTCTTTCCCCGGACCCGGTGAATTTTTTTGCATATAAATGGTTAGTCCACCGTCAGGGTCTTTTTCGAGACCGGGAAACATAGGCGAATTAATCAAATATCTTTTCAGTGGATTGTTTACAAGCAAATGTTCCGGCAGTTTGTACATTGTCACACTCCAGAAAACATTTGATGGCGGGAGGTAGTTCTTATTAAATTTTAAGATATAGCAGTGCTTGCTGCCATCGAGACATTCATTGTCTGAGTCTTTCTTATAAGAGTTGTAAACCGGTACATCGAGATAGGACGTGTCAAACATAAACCAATTTTTGCCGGACCTGCAAAAATGAAAGAGAAGAACAGACTACGACTGAATTGTCTTTTGACGAGAGATATGTCTTGCAACTTGCGGCCGGTCAGTATGGGAGCCGGTAGTAACCGGCCCCGTCGGCTCCCTTTGCCTGCAATACCGACCTTCGATGCGAACTAAGAATCCATCCAATGTTTACCACTTATCACCACTCACGTCCAGATAATTTCTTCCATACTCAGCAGCCCCCAGAGGGCAGGGATCACACAATATTTTGAGCGATACAATCAAATGTCTTTTCATTTCTAAATATCGACGATTTCAAGTCCGGCGACTAACACATCCTGCAGGTATCACCGCTCAAAACCACATGATAAATTTTGATACTTTCAGCGATGGCTCTCGCCGGACCGAAATCGTTGTTTAACCAAAGTCTACTCATCTCGACTCTCCGTCCGTAGCTGATAAAGAACAGTGCTATTTTTATTTTCATTTAGTAGGGATCACACTCAGATCTGTTGCTCGTCAATTTCCAATTCTGCCGGAGATAAAGGGCCGTCCCATATGTTGTTTACGCGATAATTTCTAAAAAATTATTGGTTTAAAAATATATATACGGCCAGGCGATTACAAATTTTTTGGGTCAAAGCTTGTCAATAGTTTTAAAGTCATACGCGATTACAAGTAAAGATTTTGAAATTTTATCACTATCGCCAAAATCTAAAAAAACGCTCAAAAAATAACGAAGAATTAATAAGAGCCCGGGCTGTGAAAATTCAAGTGGAGACGAACGGTAAAGCCCCCGTATTGCAAAAATTTAAAAGACTTTCCAATATTTCTTTGCACAATTTTACTGAAGGCCAGTAACCATCAGTCTCTTGAGAACATTTTGCCCCTGGCTTAACTCCTGAAATCCTTCACTTAGACCTTGGTGTTGCTTTGCCTGTGATTTTTTGCTCTACTTAGCTTTTTAATGTATTGTGTAGGAGTGGTTCCTGTAAATTTCTTAAATGCTGCCAAAAACGTTATCCGGTTATTAAAGCCGGCCTTACCAGCAATTGCCTCGAGCGTCAACGTCTCCCATTTTTTACTTGTTAATCCGTCTTCGATATATTTTATCCTGTGCCGGTTAATCAGGTCATTGAAATGCATGCGGTATACCTGGTTTATAAAAGTCGAAAGTACATAGGGCTGTGTGTTCAGGTGACTGGCGACTTGTTTGAGATTAGTATGTTGGTGCAAATAATGTTGCTGCTTGATATAACTTTCAAAAAGTTGCTGCAATTCATTTATCTTTTCTTCAGCCAGGTGAAGCTGTTTATGTTTCTTAACGATTTCATTGCCTGAATAGGTTGCGTTAAAATATCTCCCGTATAACAGATAGGGTTCTGAAAATAAGATGAGGCTGATCGTGAAAAATATCACCATAATACAAATAGTGGTGAGTAACCATTGGTTGGCGAGGGCGAACAGGAATATGGCCAGGCTGCTGATCTCCAAAAGAAGGTATAGTGAAGCAGCTGTCACCAGCCAGCGAAATATCCCCAGTTTTTTATTGTGTTCTATACTGAATCGGTAATAGTGTAAGAGTAGTTTCGCTGCAAAAAAAAGATACACAAGTCCAATGATGATCGGCCCTAAAAAATGAACTCTTGCCGGCATGATCCATCCTTCACCAAATTTTAATAAAGTGTTTTCATCGTGCGCAATCAGTGTATTTATTAACTGAAGTTTATATTCGGGTGTACTAAGAAACAGAGGTATGTAGTCGATAAAATAAATTATGGCGGGCAATAGGTGTAAACTGTCTGTCCAATGGAGGCGGCTACGTTTTTTTAAAACGAACACCAGGTACATATAAAACGACGGAACAATCAGGTAATAAAACAAGGGCGCCGTTCTGAAAAAGAAAGGAACATAGAGTATGTATTTGCTTTCAAACAAAAATATCAGGAGTACAGCATAGTTGAGGGAGAACAATGAGAAAGCAAAAAGTCGGGACGACAACTCTTTGTGCTTGTAAAACACAATGGAAGTGACAATGCAGCCGGTTACTAATACCGCAAATGAAAGCAGAGCGTTAAGGTTCATACCAATGGCTTTTCAAAGTTTCGGACGAACATTATTTCTCGTGTGAACTCGTCCAATTCAACAACTGGTAAATTAGAAAGTTGGCTTAAAACTAATCAGAGGTCGTTGCGATTTGACTGCTGTGCGTCGAATTTTAAGTTACTAAAACTCTGGTGATTCAGCAAGTATCTTATTTGAGCGGCAATTTAATTGCAGGAAAAAGGAGCCAAATCCCGACGAATTCTTACAGCTTGCTCGTATTTATTCTATGTAAACTTACCCCACGCGGCTAAATAAAAAGAAAGGCAATAATGTGGATAAAATTCTTCATGTCTTTTCAAGCTCCGACGAACAAGCGCAGAATTATAAATGTTGTCAATTCAATGTAACTTTAATTTTGTTTTCCCGTTTGTTGAAAATCAATTTGCATAGCGGGCCTCTATTCAAATATTCCACTGAATCAGGTTGCTATGAGTATGTGCACTGCTTGTTACCGCGGGATAACAATCTTATTCATCGTTCTGCTTTCAGAGGCACGTGCACTTTCTCAACTCTCGGCTGCTTTTACAGCTACGCCGGTCTCAGGCTGCTCGCCGATTGTCGTTCAATTCACAGACCAATCAACCGGCAGCCCATTGCAATGGAAATGGGATCTTGGAAATGGAGTCATTTCTTTCTTACAAAATCCTTCTACGACTTATTTTAATGCCGGAACATATAATGTAAAATTAGTGGTTCGTAATTCTTCCGGAACCGACTCGATCGTACAGACTAAACTCATTACTGTCTACCCAAATCCTATTGTTGATTTTGCCGCCTCAGGTACATCCGGCTGTTTTCCTTTTCCTGTTCAATTTTCTGACTTAAGTGTTACGCAAACTGGTTCCATCGTTAATCATAGCTGGGATTTTGGTGATGGAGATACTTCATCATTGTCCAACCCTTTGCATACATACATTTCGGCGGGTAATTTTTCTGTGACACTCAGGGTCACTAATAGTTATGGTTGCACAAGGACGTTCAGTAAAACCAAATATATTGAGATAAAGGGAGGTGTGACAGCAGATTTTACTAATGCTAATCCACCGAAATGCATCGCTCCGGTCACGGTAAACTTTAACAATACGTCCGCAGGCCCCGGATCGTTAACCTATGCCTGGAGTTTTGGTGATGGAATAAACAGTGATGTGATTGATCCTGTTCATACGTATTCTGTTCCCGGCTCTTACTCCGTAACCTTAGTAACGACCAGCTCCGAGGGATGTAGCGACACATTGGAAAAGGTAAACCTGATTACCATCGGCACTATTGCTTCCCAATTCAGCATTCCTGATGCCGTATGTCAAAACCAGGAATATAATTTTGTCAATACTACTAGTCCTCCGCCGGCAAATTCGTCATGGGACTTTGGGGATGGAACTACTTCAACCGAGATCAGTCCCGTAAAAAAATATACGTCAGCTGGTACATATATTATAAAGCTTGTAAATCACTTCAGTGGTTGTACAGATTCGATTAGTCGTCCAATTTCTGTAAAAGAAGGACTACTCCCTGATTTCACATCCGATAATACGCAATCTTGCAAGACTCCTTATGTGGTACAATTCTCTAATCTTACTCAAGGTGATAATACTTATCTATGGGATTTTGGTGATGGTGCGAGCTCAGCGGATATAAATCCCAATCATACTTATGCAGACACGGGTAGTTATACAGTGACCCTCATTGCTACGAGCACGAATGGCTGTTCCGATACATTGGTAAAAGCGGATTACATACAAATTGGACGCCCAGTTATCAACATCAATGACTTGCCACGAATGGGTTGTGTTCCCTTAGCAATTTCTCCCTCTTCAACAATAGCAGTCAGTGAGCCGGTCACAAACTATCTGTGGGATTTTGGAGACGGAGCAACGAGCAACGCTAAAAATCCAACGCATACTTACTCGACTCCGGGCACTTATACTGTTAAACTGATCATAACAACTGCAAGCGGATGTACGGACACACTGGTAATGCCTGAAGCGGTAAGGGTCGGTAGTAAACCTGGTGCATCATTTACAGTAAATCCAAATGATGTTTGTGCCTTTCAACCTATTCAATTTACAGACAACAGCACAGGCAACGTAGACCAGTGGCTATGGCAATTTGGCGATGGCGGAACTTCGACTTCACAAAACCCATCGTATCAATACCAGGATACAGGATATTTTTCTGTTACTCTTATTGTATGGAGCAATACTTGCCCCGACACCATCAGGCTTGACAACATTGTTCATATAAGGCCTCCAATTGCTGCGTTTGCATTCAACAGGGATTGTGGCAATAAATTCAGGATCGATTTTCGCAACACTTCTCTGGGTGCAACGACGTGGTCATGGGATTTTGGAGATGGAACAACTTCAACTGAGCAAAATCCGTCGCATGTTTATGGCGCTACGGGCAATTATGAGGTGACCCTGAGTGTTTCAAACGGAACTTGCTCCAATAGGACAACACAGGCGGTCCAGGTTATCAATGAGCGTGCGAGTTTTGTTCCCGATGCGCCGACAAAATGTAATGGAACCACAATAAATTTTACGGCAGTAAATGTAGATGCAACATCAATAGCCAGCTGGCTATGGGACTTCGGAGATGGCCACATCTCTACGTCTTCTTTAACGGCATCGCATGGCTACGATGTCCCCGGTATCTATACAGTTTCATTAATAATTACCGACGTATTAGGTTGTTCGGACACCAGTAAACTTGATATCACAGTGTTTGGTCCGAAGGCACAATTTTTCTCTTCTGTGTCTGTTGTTTGTCTTTATAACAATGCGCCAATCTTATTTACCGATTCATCTGTTACCGACGGAACCCATTCACTTGTAAAACGGATTTGGAATTATGGTGACGGAATTGTCGATTCTACAACTCCTGCACCGTATAATCATCTTTATAAAACTGAGGGTAGCTATGATGTCACCTTAACAGTCGTTGATAACTATGGTTGCCGAGATTCTATGGTCAAGCCGGCAGCTGTAGATATTTCAGATCCGGTGGCTGATTTTTACTCTCCCGACACAGCCAGTTGTATTAATAAGCCGGTAAGGTTCATTAATACCTCTGCAGGCAACGATTTGCAGTATCTCTGGAGTTTTGGAGATAGCCTGCGTTCAGTTGACAAAGACCCAATACATCCGTATGAAAAAACGGGTAGTTACATCGTCAGTTTGCTCGCGACCGATCAATATGGATGTAAAGATTCGGTTTCAAAGAATACATACATTAGTATTAGTGTCCCCAGTGCCATGTTCTCCGTTTCTGATTCTTTTAGTACCTGTCCTCCGCTGCTGGTAAAATTCAGTAATTCATCGTCAAATTATCAATCAGTGAAATGGGATTTTGGAGATGGTAACAGCTCAACGCTGGCGAACCCTTCTCACTATTACACATTACCCGGAATCTATTTTCCGAAATTAACTGTTAGCGGTCCCGATGGTTGCGTGGATAGCATGGAACGTAGGATCAATGTGCGTGGTCCGAAGGGAAGCTTTAGTTATGAACCATTAATCGGGTGCAATCCTTTTACTGTGAAATTTACGGCGACAACTCTTGATCGAATTTCATTCACATGGGATTTTAGTGATGGCACCACTATAGCTACCAACGACTCAGTCGTTTCTCACACTTACACCGCAGCAGGTGACTATGTCCCCAAAATAATATTACGTGACATGACCGGGTGCACAGTGCCAATTGTTGGACCAGATACGATAAGAGTGAGGGATGCCTTCGCAAAATTTTCATTGAGTCAATCTATGTTTTGCGATTCCGTGTCCGTCAACTTTTATGATTCTACGATCAGCAATGACCCTATTACAAGCTGGCAATGGAATTTCGGCGATGGCGGATCCAGTCGCGATCAAAATCCCGTGTACCAATACAGATCACCCGGTACCTATGACATTAAACTTGTTGTGACAACAGAAACGGGTTGCAAAGACTCTGTAGTGTTAAATGATAGTGTGAAAGTTTTTAAGGGCCCCCTCATCGATATTATTGGCGACACTGCTGCATGTGTTTCCTCGCAGCTGGACATAGACGCCCGGGTCATCAGTGGAGACACAGATCTGCTGAAGTGGCAATGGAACTTTGGGAATGGGAATAGTTTCGATCGTAAAGATCCACCTCCGCAAACTTATACTTCTGCGGGTCCTTATTTGATTACATCTTTCGTTACCGATGAACATGGATGCCCTGACAGTGCAACAAGAACTATAAATATTCACCCTCTTCCAACTACCGATGCAAAACCTGATGCAACTATATGCTTTGGAAATTCCATTCAGCTGAATGCAACAGGAGCCAACAGTTATTTATGGAATGCACCGACGGGATTAAATTGTACTGATTGCGATAATCCAATTGCTTCTCCCGCGGGGAATACGGTTTATACGGTTACCGGAACTAATGAATATGGATGCACGAGTAAGGATTCCGTATCCGTTAAAGTACAGCAACGGCTTCCTCTCCAGGTAAATCCAGGTGACACGATTTGTCTCGGCGAATCGGCGCAATTAAGTGCCTCGGGCAGCCACCGTTACTCGTGGCAGCCTTCGACAGGATTAAATGATCCAAATAGTGCTTCGCCGCGTGCAAGTCCCACGACGAGTACTAGGTACACCGTTACAGCCACCGATAGTGCAAACTGTTTCTTTGATACAGCGAGTGTTTTTATTAAAGTCTTCCCGATCCCAACAGTTGACGCAGGACCTGACCAAACCATTGAAGTTGGATCAACCGGTGCTCAGCTTCACGCGACGGGTTCACGCGATGTAAGTTCATGGAAATGGACGCCTTCATTGGGCCTGAGTTGTATTGATTGCCCTGATCCTGATGCTGCACCAAAACAAACAACTGAATACACCATAGAGGTGCGAAACGACGGTCAATGCCTTGCCAAAGATTATTTGACCGTTTATGTAGTTTGTAACCGGGGGAATCTGTTCATACCAAATACGTTTTCACCGAACGGTGATGGAATGAACGACAAGTTTTATCCGAGAGGAAAAGGGATTTTTATGATTAAATCTCTTCGTGTATTTAATCGTTGGGGTGAATTGGTATTCGAGAGGTTGAATTTTAATCCCAATGCCGCCAGCGCGGGTTGGGACGGAACATATAAAGGCAAGCAATTGTCGCCTGATGTCTTCGTATATGTGTGCGAAATAGTGTGCGACAACAATCAATTACTGAGCTTTAAAGGTGATGTAACATTATTACAATGATAAAAACATAAGATCATGAAAGATTATCAAAAAAAATTATTCAGGTTTATACATTTTATTGTTGTTAATTCTGCGTGTGCACAGGATATTCATTTTTCGCAATTTTATGAAGCGCCATTGTACCGCAACCCGGCGTTTGCAGGAATTGTGAATGGAGACATCAGGGTGCAGGCAATTTTTAGATCCCAGTGGAACAGTTTCGTGAATGCATACAAAACGGGTTCATTAAATGCCGAGTACAAAATGCCGGTTGGCAAGGCCGAAGATTTCGTTACAACGGGCTTTGAAGCATTTTATGATCGGGCTGGGTCGGCCGATCTCAGCACCACGATATTTACACCGGTACTCAATTATCATAAATCCCTAAGCGACGAAAAGAACATGTACCTATCGGCTGCCTTCATGGGAGGAATTGTTGCCAGAAGATTTGATCGTTCGAGGATAACTACCAACAATCAGTACGATGGTGGGGGAGACGGTGAAAGCCTTGACAAGGCACAGTATTCATACTGGGATGGAAGTGCCGGGGTGAGTTTTAACTCGGAGCTGGGCAATAACCCAGCAAACAACGTACTGATCGGTGTTGCCTACAATCATTTTAATAAGCCAAAGAATTCCTTTTACGAAAATGCGAATGTGTTGCTTGATCCCAAATGGGTTTTTTCGGGAGACTTCAAAGTGGGAGTAACCGAAAATTCGTGGTTGATATTTCACTCAGACTATTCGAAACAAGGAACTTACAGGGAGATCATTGGCGGAATACTTTACGGGATCAAGGTCGGCTCTCTGTTTGACAATCCTGATTACTCGGTTGAAGGCGGCGCATTCCTGCGTTGGAACGACGCAATTATACCGGTACTAAAACTTGATTATCATCCATTTTCCCTCGCTTTTAGCTATGATGTTAATATCTCGCAGCTAAAAAATACCAGTTATGGCCGTGGCGGCGCTGAATTGTCGGTGACTTACATTGGTTTTCTAAATCGGGGAAACTCCAGCTTGAATGCTATACACTGCCCCCGTTTTTGAATCCGTACGAACTGCAGTTTGTAAAGAATCATCCAATAAATGATAAAATAAATTTTCTTTACAAAGTCGTAAATGTCAAATTATCAATGATTTCCTTCCGCGTGATTGCTCAAAAAAATAAGTAAGGAATTGTTCCGCCAGTTTTAGTGTAAATCTTAGCACGAAAGATTTGTTGCCTATATGCGCTGTAAAATAATTTCACCCTCCGGTTGAAATCATTTTTTGCAAATATTTCATCCAAACCCCAGCCTTGTAAACTAAAGTATAGCTTCAAAATATTCAAGCACACTATCAAGGTTATTCACCCTGGTGAGTTACTAAACTGAGAGAAATGGCTGTGACCCCTAAATACCAAATTACTGCTGACAGAGGTGTCTTCATATTTTCCTTTTTTAAAGGTCGCTTCACTAATATAAAACCTGGGACTCATCTACTTACAAAGTTTTGGGCGCTTAATCATAAACTTAAAAAATTTGACTATGGATAGACAATGTCTTTAGAAAACCTATTCATTAACAACCCCAAAAATCAAGATTATGCAAAGCCCCGTACAACTTTATATGCTTTTTGTTTTAGGATGTCTCATTCTCCTCAAATCCTTCAGAGAAATTTTAAATAACAATTATTTAAAATGGCTTTTTTTCTTTCTTATTTATTCATGGACCATTGACATTGTTTCCAAATCGATTTCCGGTGACTTGCACCCATTGCTCGGCGTAAGTTATAATGTTTCCTTTATCCTCTTTTTCCCTGTGTCCTATTTATACATACGCAATCAACTTTACAAAGGCGAAAACAAACAATCAGACGTTGTTCATTTTATGCCTGTTTCCATCTTTTGCATTGCCTGTGCGACAGTATATTTTTTGAATGGGAACCTCTACTTTTTTAAGATAAATACCCCGGCTAGCAAATTACCAGTTTCTTCCAACGAAAATATTTTG
>DASYSW010000480.1:0-2539 GCA_036002905.1 Chitinophagaceae bacterium | reverse complement strand
AACTGGCTCTTGGCGGAAACCTTGAAACACTTGGAGATGCCATATCAAAGAGCTATCAAAATGTAACCTTTATTATTGAGGAGATCCGAAGACTTACTAAAAAATTAGTTCCCCCTTCGCTTGATACCACGCTTGCAGAAGCCATCCGGGATTTGATCGATGAAATCCAGGCTATTGCTCCTGTTAAAATTTCGCTGGTAATTGAGCTTGACGAAAAATCATTGAATGAAAATATCAAACTGATGATCTATCGAATAGTGCAGGAGCAAATCAATAATATTTTGAAACATGCAGCAGCCAGCCAGGTGGAAATAAGAATTGGAAGCGACAAGGAAAAACTTGACTTAGTAATAAGTGACAACGGCGTTGGGTTTGACACAAACAAAAAACCGAAAGGGATCGGGTTAAGAAATATAGACAACAGAGTTAAATTTTATAATGGGATCACCCATGTTACCTCTTGCCCCGGAAAAGGTTGTTCGCTTGAGATATCTATTCCCTTGCAAAAAATAATGAACCCTCTTTCCTGATTTGCATTATTCATTTCAGAATTTTTTCCGGCCAGTACTTGTATAATTCTGAAATATTTTGGATCAGGTCGCCCTAATTATACGATTTGTTTATTACATAAAGGTTACGGGCTGAAATTTTATACAAACTTCATTTTACATTAATCATTCGTTCATCTGCGCATAAGATTGTCTTCACATTGCAGGCAGAATTTCGCCACGTCAAATTTTCTACGGCAAACCAAAAACAAATTGTATGCTGCTTGGATTCTTTTCCCGTTGTAAAAAATTCTTTTTTCTTATTTCCTTACTTGCGATGTCATGCATAGCAATGGCGCAACGGATCGTAAGTGGAAGTATTCTGGATGAAAATCAAAAGCCCGTTAGTGACGCTACGGTATCGGTAAAAGGTACCAGCCGGCAAACCCTTACAAACCAAAATGGAAAGTTCTCAATAGAGGCAGGTGACGAGGATGTCCTTGTTATCAGCCACATAAGTTTTATGCTGCTGGAGATAAAGGCTGCGCAAGCCGCGAACATCTCCCTTGTTAGCAATGCAAAAAATTTATCTGAGGTAGTTGTGACAGCACTTGGCGTTAAAAAGGAGGTAAAGAAGCTTGGTTATTCAGTGCAGGAATTAAAGGGCGATGAGTTGGTAAAAGCAAGAGACCAGAACCCCGTGACGGGACTGACGGGTAAAATTGCCGGTTTGTCGGTGGGACCTTCTGCAGAGCTTTTGAGAAAACCAGTGGTGCTTTTGCGTGGAAACGAAATCTCGCTTTATGTTGTTGACGGTATTCCTATCAGCTCTGATACATGGAATATCAGCCCCGATGATATTGAAACTATTACTGTATTAAAGGGCCCGACGGCCGCTGCGTTATATGGCAGCCGGGCTCAGTATGGCGCCATTTTAATCACAACAAAAAAAGGAAATAAGAATCGAAAAGGATGGACGGTTGAAATCAATTCAACCAATTCTTTCGATAAAGGATTTCTTGCCTTCCCGAGAGTGCAAACCGAATACGGTCCGGGAGAAAATACATTGTATGCTTTCGGGGATGGAAAGGGAGGCGGGTTAAATGATAATGACTATGATGTGTGGGGGCCAAAGTTCCAGGGCCAACTCCTTCCCCAGTATGATGGAGTTTACGATCCCAACAACACATATCCCGTCACGTTCCCCGGCGGATATGTTTATGGAGCTACCACCAATCACATCATACCAACACCCTGGGTTGCCCGCGGAAAGAATAACCTGGAAAATTTTTTACAGACAGGATTTCAAACGACAAATAATATCGCATTAAGCGCTGCGGGTGATAATTATAACCTGCGGTTCTCTCTTTCACACTCCTATCAGAAGAGCATCATTCCAAACATGGAATTGAACATTTCCAATTTCAACTTGTATGGTTCATTCAACCCTTCAAAGCGATTGAAGATCGAAGCTAACCTGAATTACAACAGGCAATACACTCCCAACTTTCCTGACGTTGACTATGGACCCAATAGTTTGATCTATAATATTTCCGTATGGACCGGGGCTGACTGGGATGTTCTTTCACCGGATATTAAAGGCATGTGGCAACCAGGCAAGATCGGAACCCAATCTGTGTTTGCGGAATACCAGCGATATCATAACCCATGGTTCATGGTGAATGAATGGCTTAGAGGCCATTACAAAACGGATGTGTATGGTTATGTTTCTGCCAATTTCAAGATCAATAATAATTTGAATGTAACAGGACGTTCACAAATAACAACCTATAATTTATTACGGACTGAGAAAATGCCTTACTCGGCACACCCTTACAGCAGGGAAGGAAATAAAGGCGATTACAGGGAGGACCGCAGGAATCTTTTTGAAAACAATACGGAGTTCATGCTAAATTATAATTATACCGTAAAAAAATTCCTGAGTCTTAGTGGCTTTGTGGGTGGAAATATCCGGTCATTCACTTATAACTCAAATTTTACTTCTACAGATTACTTGAGTGTACCAGAAGTGTATAGTTTCAGCAATTCAT
>DASYSW010000479.1:0-11235 GCA_036002905.1 Chitinophagaceae bacterium | reverse complement strand
AAGATGTGGAGCTTTAGCTACAGCCGCAGAATCGATCGCCCTTCGTATCAAAACCTGAACCCATTTGAATTCAACCTGGATAAATATACTTTCCAGCGAGGTAATCCAAACCTTCAACCACAGTACACTAACAGTTTCAGTGTTACCAATATTTATAAGTATAAACTAACAACAACACTGAACTATAGTCATGTGAACGATGTGTTTGCCATGATTCCGAAGACTGAAGGAACAAAAGCATTCATTACCAATGAAAATGTAGCCAACCAGGATATAGTCAGCTTAAATGTCAGTATGCCGGTTCAATATAAATGGTATAACTTATTCTTTAACCTCAATACCTATTATTCAAAATTTAAAGGACAGGCAACGGATTATCATGTTGATGCAGATGTCTTCTCCTTCAATGTTTATGCTCAGCAAACATTTAAACTATCGAAGACGACGACTGCGGAGTTGAGCGGATTCTATACTGCGCCTTCAATCTGGCAGGGTGCTTTCAAAACAAAAGCTCTTGGTAGTCTTGATGCAGGTGTTCAACAAACTTTATTCAAAGGCAAGGTAACAGCGAAAGCCACATTCTCGGATCTTCTCAACACCTTCCATTGGTCCGCTACAAATAACACGACAGGCCAAACCATTCTTGCCAATGGCGGATGGGAAAGTCGCCAGTTCAAAGTAAACCTTAGCTATCGTTTTGGTAATAGTAAGATCAAACAGGCACGTCAGCACAAATCAAGTATTGAAGAAGAAAATCAGCGTACACAAGCTGGCGGGGGGCTCGGTGGCGGTCAACAAAAATAGTTTTAGGAATAGTAGTGAAATGTCACAGCATCCTGCGAAAGTGGGATGCTTTTTTTATGGTAAGAAATATTCAATGCTCAACGAGAAATGTTCAAGTTGCTCCATCAATGAACGTTTGAATATTGATCATTGAACATTCTTCTTCCGTTTTATCAATTTGGCTTTTATGATCCTCACATCCTCCAATGGCCTATCCCGATCTTGTCCCTTACTTGTCGGCACTGATGCAATTTTATCTACTACATCCAAACCTTTTACCACTTCACCAAACACGGTATAGCCCTGGTCGAGATGCGGAGTACCTCCGATGGTTTTGTAAACTTCTCGCTGCTCAGCAGGAATTTTTCTTCCATTCAATCGATATGTTTCAACGGAATCTAAACCGGCATCAGTAAAAATTTTCCCCTGGACAATATAAAACTGGCTGCCGCTGCTGGCTTTTTCGGGGTTGTTATCCCTTGCGGCGGCGATCACTCCTTTCTTATGGAACAAACTTGCCCTGAATTCCGCCGGAACGCGATAATCGGGTCCACCGTTTCCCAATGGCTCACCCGGCTTTGCGTGTTTGCTATCGGGATCGCCACCCTGGATCATGAAATTTTTGATCACGCGGTGAAACAATACACTATCGTAATAATGAGTCTTTACCAATTTCAGAAAATTATCACGGTGTAGTGGTGTTGAATCAGATAGTCGTACAACAATGTCGCCATAATTTGTTTGGAGTAATACATCCTTTTTACGGTCTTTTTTTGTGACAATAGAATCCTTTTGGGCAAAACAGAGTACTGCGGTCAATAGAAATCCGGTTACAAAAATTAAGGTTCTCATGTAGATCATTTAGTCAGTGTAATCAGCGGTCAATGGCTTTGAAAGTACAGAAGCACATGATCCTTTAAAAAATTCTCCTGCTCAATCGTACTCATTTCAGGCATCGCCTTTAATTGTTTAAAATGCGGCCAACCATCTTCGTCAATTTTTTCAAGCTCGTAGTAACCGCTTTGAGAAAGTAAACTACAAACAGCTACGTGCATCAGGTCCTGCTTTTGTTCCTTGGTGAATTTTTCACGTACCTGGCCAAACTCCTGAATACCGATCAGGAACAAGATTGTTTCAAGATCGGGTTTTTTCCCAAAACGTTCGACCAGCTTTGCTTCAAGGTCCCACCAGCGCTGTTGAAGATCATCGTTTGCAAACATAGCTGGCAAAGATAAGGGTAGTGATTTTGGTTGAGTAGTTGCGTAGTTGAATAGTTGTTTAGTTGCTTAGTTGATCAGGTGCAGAAAGCCAGCCGACGACCAATCAACTAATTAACTAGACTCGCTCCACAACAACTGCCGTTCCGTATGCCAGCACCTCATTCACGCCACTTATGACTTCGTTGGCATCGTACCTGACGCTGATGATGGCGTTGGCTCCTCGTTGGTCAGCATGCTGGAGCATTTGTTGAAAAGCCTCCTCCCGCGTCTTTTCGCAGAGCTCTACATAAATAGAAATCGTTCCACCAAACAGAGTTTGAAGTCCACCGGCGATGTTTCCCAAAATGCTTCTTGAACGGACAGTGATACCACGAACAACACCTAAATTTCTTGTAACGCGATAACCGCTTAGTTCGATATTGGTTGTTACCATAGATTGATCGATCATAATTTTTGTTTTGATGAAATTAAGAAACAGAACGGAGCTTAGGCATGCCACAGAGTCACAGAAGCTCAGAAAAATTCAGTGCCTCAGTCCTTCAGTGGCAATTCAATCTGTAGAGTTGAATTGTTGACTTTCAAAAGCTACCTTTGCGCAAAAATTAGAAAGGCATGCTTCAATTGCAGGTTATAAGGCAAAATCCAAAATGGGTAAAGGAAAGAGTAGCTGTAAAATACTTTAATGACGGGAATGTTGTTGACGAGATATTAAAGTTGGATGAACAAAGAAAAAAATTACAACTCGAATTTGATAATACGCAGGCTAAAATAAACAGCTCTTCAAAAGAGATTGGTCAGTTGATGGCAAAGGGCGAAAAAGAAAAAGCGGAGGCTCTTAAACAAAGCATCCCTTCGTTAAAGATGTCTCTTCAGCCCATCAGCGATCAGTTATCGGAAACTGAAAAGCAATTGCAGAGTGAATTGGTAAAGCTTCCTAACCTTCCTTCAGAAAAAGTTCCCGCCGGGAGAACACCGCAAGACAATGTGATCATACGGGAAGGCGGTAGTAAGCCATCGCTTCCAAAGGATGCATTGCCACATTGGGAACTTGTAAAAAAATATGATCTCATCAATTTTGAATTGGGAAATAAGATCACCGGTAACGGTTTTCCCGTTTATAAAGGCAAAGGGGCAAAACTCCAAAGAGCATTGATACAATATTTCCTGGACTATAATATTAGAGCTGGCTATACAGAATACTTACCTCCACACATGGTAAACGAAACAACCGCTTTTGGTACGGGTCAGTTGCCCGATAAAGAAGGTCAGATGTATTTTGTGACCGAAGACAAGTTTTATTTGATACCGACCGCGGAAGTGCCTGTGACCAATATTTACCGTGACGAAATTTTAAAGGAGACTGATCTCCCTATAAGGATGACGGCCTACACTCCCTGCTTCAGAAGAGAAGCGGGTAGTTACGGAAAAGATGTTCGCGGATTGAACCGTGTTCATCAATTTGACAAAGTAGAAATCGTTCAAATTGTGCATCCCGATAAAAGTTATGATGTTCATGAAGAAATGGTTTCTCATGTCGAGAAACTCGTTCAGTCGTTGAATCTTCCTTATCGTATTTTGAACTTATGTGGCGGCGATATGAGTTTTGCTTCAGCCCTGACGTACGATTTTGAAGTGTACAGCGCAGCACAGGACAAATGGCTTGAAGTAAGTTCTGTTTCCAACTTCGAAACTTTTCAAGCAAATCGCATGAAGATCCGCTTTAAAGATAAAGCCGGTAAATCGCAGTTATTGCATTCTTTGAATGGAAGTTCTCTTGCCTTGCCCCGCATTCTTGCATGTTTATTGGAAAATAATCAAACAACGGAAGGCATCATTCTGCCTGAAGTATTGTCCCCTTATTTTGGAAGTAATAAAATAGATTAACAGGAAAATTTCATTTCGCTGCTTCTACTTTTATTTTTCAGATTTTCTAAACAAAATCTTTCGTTAAAGACACATTTGGTATTGGTCAATCCTTTTTCCGAAATCATATTTGCGCCTAATTCTTTTAACCTAAAAACCATTGTTATGAAAAAAATTGTATTCTTTAGCTTTCTTTTTGTTGTCCTTAGCTGCTTTTTACACGCTCAAATAAATAAGGGATCGGTCCTCCTGGGCGGTAACGTAGGTTTCAGTACCACTAAGGCAAAAGACACGAGCCTTGAAAATAATGGCGTATCTGTATCTCCTGTCGTGGGAATCGCGGTAAAGCAAAACCTGGTCGTTGGTCTCAGCTTCAATTACAGCCATAGTAAAGACAATCTAAACCTTAATAACTATCAATCTGAAGGTAAGTCTTATGGCGCGGGCGTATTTGTGAGAAAATATGTGCCCCTCGGCAAAGGCTTTTATCTTTTTGGCGAGACCGGCCTCAATTACCAGGATTATTCAGGTGCCTATACCTATACTTACCAAAAAACTGAGTTGAAGGTTCAAAGTATCGGCATCAATCTTTACCCTGGCGTTTCTTATGCCATATCAAAGAAACTGCAATTGGAATTTGGATTACCTCAACTGGTTACACTAGGGTATTCTAAAACCCGGCAGATCGTAAATGACGCAACGACTCAGAAGACCAATGAAGTCTACTTTAGTGCTTCTGCCAGTTCGTTTTCCAATTTTATTTTGGGATTCAGAATTTTTTTGCCAAAATAAACGGAACCATTCGACTTTTAAATTTATTTGGCTGGGGTGAGTTAAACCTTATATTTTCTTAAGGGTCTGAACATCTAAATCTCTTTTTAATGCCGGTTAGTAAGCAGTTGGAAAATCAGCATTTATTGTGGCGAGCTGGTTTTGGCCCGGCAATTTACCAGTTGAATGATCTCACAAATAGCTCTCCTCAGGAATTATACAAAGGACTTCAAAAGACATCCTCAAAAAAACCCGAGTACCTGGAGGCAGCCGGCAATTATCTCCAGGGACTAATGCTCGGGATCCAGGAAGCCGGAAGACAGCAAAAGGAAATGTCAGCAGAACAAAAAAAAGAGTTACGACAGAAAAGCCGCGAAGGCATCAGGAACCTGAATCTTTACTGGATAAATGAGATGGTGCATAGTGATGCTCAACTCCGGGAAAAAATGTCTTTATTCTGGCATGGTCATTTTGCCTGCCGCAATTTGAACGTCTTTTTTCAGCAGCAACTACTCGATGTTATTCGCCGTAATGCTGTTGGAAATTTTCGTGACCTGATTCATGAAGTTTCCAAAACCGGGGCTATGCTGAATTTTCTCAACAATAATCAGAACAGGAAGGATCATCCGAATGAGAATTTTGCCCGTGAAGTAATGGAATTGTTCACCATGGGCCGGGGAAATTATACAGAACAAGATGTTAAGGAAGCAGCGAGGGCTTTTACCGGCTGGGGTGCAAATGCAAAAGGTGAATTTGTATTCCGGAGATTTCAACACGATGATGGCAGTAAAACGGTTTTAGGCAAGAGAGGCAATTTTGACGGCGATGAAGTTCTTGAGATCTTATTGGATCAAAGACAAACCGCAAAATTCATCTCACAAAAAATATATCGGTTTTTTGTCAATGACATGATCGATCAGCAGAAGGCAGATTGGCTGGCCGATCGCTTTTATAAAAACGATTATGACATTGGTAGCCTGATGGAAGATATTTTCACCAGCGATTGGTTCTACGATGAAAAAAATATCGGTTGCAAAATAAAATCTCCGGTTGAATTGTTGGTAGGAATACAAAGAATGCTCCCGATGAAATTGGAAAATGAAGAGGCTTTGTTGTTGCTGCAAAGGTTGCTGGGGCAAATATTGTTTTATCCTCCGAACGTTGCCGGCTGGCCCGGTGGTAAAACGTGGATCGACAGTTCTACTCTCATGATGCGGATGCGTATTCCTCAACTGATCAATGACAGAGATGAATTCGATATAAAACCAAAAGCGGATGATGACCAGATGATGGGACGAAATGATGACGACATTAAAACAACACTGGGGAGAAAGGCCAGGCCCATTAACGCGGAAATTGATTGGAGCAGAAACCTCCAATATTATAACAACATCCCGCGCGGAGAATTGGCGAATGATATCGCGGGGAATTTATTGCAAACAAAAAAAGCAGTTAGCGCCGGTATAATCGGCGAGTATTCAGACGACAGTGACAAAGGAAGTTTTATTAAAACAGCGACGATACAAATTATGAGTACGCCAGAATACCAGCTTTGCTAATTGATGATTTTCGATTGCGGATTTTAGATTTAAATCTGCAATCCAAAATCCAAAATCTAAAATTATGTTGATCAAGCGTCGTGAGTTCCTACAGGTCGGATCGCTCGCTACTACATCTTTCATGGTGCCAAAATTTTTGAAGGCGTTTGAAAGAGTTGATAGAGTTCCACCGGGAAATAAGGTGATGGTGATTTTGCAATTGAGTGGCGGCAATGACGGATTAAATACAGTAATACCGATCCGGAATGACATTTATTATCGTGAACGGCCAAGATTAGGCATAGAAAAAACGAGTGCTCTCGCATTGACCGATGAAGTTGGGTTACACCCGGCACTGTCGGCGCTGAGAGAGTTATATGACGATGGAAGCCTGGGGATTCTGAACAACGTAGGTTACCCAAATCCCGATCGGTCACACTTTCGCAGTATGGATATCTGGCAAACGGGAAGTGCAAGCACTGAGTATATCACAACAGGCTGGGTGGGTCGCTATCTTGATGCACAATGCCATGGCTGCGATAAACCTACTTATGCCCTGGAAATTGATGACGTGTTGAGCCTCGCATTGAAAGGAGAAAATTCGAAGGCTATCGCGATGAAGGATCCGAAAAGGTTATTCGGTACCAGTAATGAAAAATTTTTTAGAGATGTATTGAAAGATCACAAAAGCGACGGAGAGGAAACAGTTGATTATCTCTATAAAACAATGTCAGAGACCTTATCTTCAGCCAATTATATTTTTCAGCAAAGTAAATTACATCCATCTTCCGCAGAATATCCAAAGACAGAATTGGGAAACGGGTTAAAGACGATCGCTTCCCTGATATTTTCCGACATCAATACAAAAGTGTACTACATATCTCTTGGCAGTTTTGACACACATGTAAATCAGCAAATGCAACAGCAACGTTTATTTACAGAATTAAGCGATGCGGTGAAGGCATTTACCACCGATCTCAGGAAAAATAATCGATTTAATGACGTATTGATGTTTACGTTCTCTGAATTTGGGCGAAGTGTTTCTCAAAATGCCAGCGGCGGTACCGATCACGGCACTGCAAACAATATGTTTTTAATTGGCGGAGCATTAAAACAGAAAGGTATCATCAATTCAATGCCCGACTTAAACGATCTCGACGAAGGCGACGTGAAATACAAGATTGATTTTAAGACCGTGTATGCAACGGTCCTGAAGAATTGGCTGGAAGCGGACGACACCGCCATTCTTGGAAAAAAATATGACCACCTTGGGTTTTGTTGATCCGTGCTGCAGATATAGAGTGAAAGGCAACTACTTTTTTATGTAGTTGCCTTTATTATCAAACAATTTTCCGTTTGCTTATGGCAACCCGGTAAAGGATCAATCCCATTGCCGCAAAAAAAGCAACGCCCAGCCATTTATAACCTTCGTCGCCTAAAGAATGCGCAAGTCCCGGCTCTGCACTGACACTTTCCAAACCCTTATTTACTTTGTCATTTACCGACAGAATTGCGACAATGACTCCGGCCAGGGCACCTCCGGCCACAAGTCCTGTTGCAAATAGATTTCCTTTTGCAAGATCTTCTTCTTCGGCAGTCAGCTTAATATTTTTTCTTTTGTTTCTCCAGTCGACAAGACCCCGAATAGCGCCCCCGATGAAAATTGGGAAAGTAGTTGAAAGAGGAAGATAGATCCCGATCGCAAATGATAAAGATTTGATTCCGCAAAGCTCCATGACGATGGCAATGAAAACACCCACGAGTACGAATTGCCAGTCAAGATTGAAAGAGAGAATGCCCTTGATCAATGTAGCCATCAATGTGCCCTGCGGTGCGGGATACTTGTCAGTGCCAATCGCATGTTGAATACCTTGCTGTACCATTTCATGAGTAGGCGTGTCCAGAATTTTTACTGTAGCGCCAATAGCCAATGAAGAAACTATCGCACCTATAAACAACGCAATTTGCTGGTACCTGGGTGTAGCCCCAACAATGTAACCCGTTTTTAGATCCTGCGAGGTGCCACCAGCATTGGCTGCAGCGATACAGATCATTCCGCCTACAACAAGGGCCATTGGTTCATAAAAATTTCCTGTCCATTTAACCGCGATAAAAATTAAGCACGTTCCCATCAGTGTGGCAATTGTCATTCCGCTAATCGGATTGTTTGATGAACCGATCAGACCAACGATGCGTGATGAAACTGTAACAAAGAAAGCCCCGAAGACAATTATCAGTAGTCCCAGTAATAATTTGCTACCAATTGAACTGCCGGGAATAAGGTTGTTTGGTAGTAAAGCAATTATTAAAATCAGCAACAAACTTCCAATTCCGACTATCTTTATTGAAAGATCTCTTTCAGTTCTGGGTACATCACCATTGGTTGCGACGTTTCCGGTTTTCAATGAACTAATGCTTCCTTTGAATGAAGAAATAATGGTGGGGATTGTTTTGATTAGTGTAATAAACCCGCCGGCAGCAACAGCGCCTGCACCGATCTGCCGAACATAAGCACGATAAATAGCGGTAGCCCAATCAGCAAAATTATGCGATGCGGGATCCCAACCACCCGGTCCACCGGGCTTCGTGACATCTGCCAGGTATCCAAGCTTTGCTAATTGCGCTGCGATCAGATCAGGGTTTATTAGTGATGCTAAAAGAGGAATAAATACAAACCAGCTGAGAATACCGCCAGCCACCAACACACCTCCGATCTTTGGCCCAATGATATAGCCAACCCCCATGTACTCCGGCGTAATTTCACCCGCGATTCTTGCAGAAGGGAAAATTTTATTTACCTGTTTTGTGGCAAAATCAGGCACATCTTTAATAACATGAAATATCTTTTGGAGTATTGCATAACTCCCCGCAACAATAACACCCCAGATTGCAGTCATCGCCAACTCTCCCCCTTTTTCCCCGGCCTTTAACACTGAGGCACAAGCCGTGCCTTCCGGATATGGGAGCACACCATGCTCTTTTACGATCAATGAACGGCGAAGTGGGATCATCATTAATGTACCCAGCATTCCCCCGATGACTGCGAGTACAAGAATAGTGAAGTAATTAAAATAGTTTGCACTGCCAGCAACACTTAAAAAAAGAAAACCCGGGAGAGTAAACACAACACCGGCCGCAATGCTTTCACCTGCGCTGCCAGTTGTCTGGATAATATTGTTTTCAAGTATGGTTGTTCTTAAAAAAAGTTTTCCAAGCAGAATGGAAATGACCGCGATGGGTATAGATGCTGAAACGGTGAGTCCTGCCTTTAATGCAAGATAAACTGTCGCTGCCCCGAATATGATCCCGAAAATAGCACCCATGACGACCGACTTAACAGTGAATTCCGCCATTTTGGTCTCAGGGGCAACAAACGGTCTGAATTGAGATGGCTGATCTGGCATAGCAGTTAATTTGTAGAGTAAGATAAATAAAAAGGAATTGAATTTTTCAACTCCCGCAAGTAGCACACTTTATTTATTCGTCTGAAGCCGCAGCTTCTTCAACCACTTTATTTAGACGGTTAGTGAGTGGTAACAATAAGAAGCATGCCACAATGGCCGCGACGGCACTGATCGCGAAGAACACAGCTTTGTTGTCAAACTTATCCCAGAAGCCTGCCAGTATACCCGATACTTTTCCTCCGAGTGAAGTGGTAATGAACCATCCGCCCATCATCAACGCGGTCAATCTTCGTGGAGCAACCTTTGAAGTGAGTGATAACCCAACGGGGCTTACAAATAATTCACTTATCGTAAATACACCGTAGCTACTCACCAGCCACCAGCTTGAAACTTTATTAAAATAAATGTTAGTGACCAGGCACGCGGCAATCATTACAACCGAGGATAAACCTGCGATCAATGTGCCCCATGCAAATTTGCTCGGTGTTGAAAGTGTTTTGCCTATCCGTTGCCGCCAGGCAAAAAAGGCGACGACGATTGGGGTGAGAACAATGATCCAGAATGGATTTACCGACTGATAAATTTCAGTCGAAATCAATTTTAAATCTTCGCCTTCCGGAGGGTATTTATCTTTCGGTAGGTTTTGAAAATAAAGATCAGTCCCTTGCTTTGTCATCACCTTTCCTTTGTCATCTGATTGCGGGCGAAATTGTTCATCTACTACCGGAACTTCGGTTGGATTTGTATTCACTGATTCCAAAAATCCAAAAGGCTTTAATGCAGGCTGAATAGCTTTTGGAGCTTCGCGGTCCGTATAAGTTTGCGCCCATATTGTTAATGCGGTTGAGTTTTGATTATAGATATTCCAAAATATAATGGATACACCAAATAATATTAATAAGGTACTGATGCGCTTACGTTCAAAACCCGTCGCTTTATACCATAGGCTGAAATAAAATATGATGATGGGGACACAGGCAAAAATGAATGCATCATTTGAATCTGCACCCAAAATATTTCCCGGAATAAACCAACCAATGGCACCCGCCAATATTGCAGGTAAAAACACTTTTATGAAAATTTGTGAGATAGGCATATCACCTTTCTGCACAGGTTTAATAACATCTGCATGTTTTACTTGCTTCAAGCCAAATGCAAACCAAATCAAAGCCAGTACCATTCCAAAGCCAGCTGCTGAAAATGCTATGCCCCAACCATTTTGATCCTGGTATTTATTATGTAGATAAGCAGCGACGAAATTGCAAACAAAAGCACCGATGTTGATGCCCATGTAAAAGATGTTGTACGCAATATCTTTTTTAGGTTTCAGATCCGGCCTGTTGTAAATATTGCCCAAAAGAGTGCTGATGTTCGGTTTAAAAAAGCCATTTCCGACAATGGCAGAAAATAAGCCCAGGTACATCACGATATCGCTTCCATTCAATGCGATTAAGAAATATCCAAGAGCTAGTAGTGCCCCCCCAAGAAAAATTGATTTTGTATAACCCAAATACCTGTCAGCGACCAGGCCACCGATGAATGGCGTTAAATAAATGAGTGCCACATAAGTGCCGACGATGCTTACTGCGGAGACAGTATCTAAGCCTCTCCCACCATGCCCAAGCGTATCTGTGAGGTACAGGTAAAAAATTCCGA
>DASYSW010000478.1:0-25245 GCA_036002905.1 Chitinophagaceae bacterium | reverse complement strand
GTTTTGTCGCCAACCATTTAGCTAACACGATCTTTTGCTGATTGCCACCGCTCAGATTTTTCGCAAGCTGCTTATCGGATGAAGTCTTGATTTTTAGATCGTCAGTATATTTTTTTGCAAGGGAAGCTTCCTTATTACTATTCAAGAAACCCATTGTTTGCATGTGATCTAAAGTAGTCAGGCAAATGTTGGTTCGCACGTTAAGATCCAAAATAAGACCGTTTTTTTTCCTGTCTTCAGGAACAAGTGCAAGACCAGACCGTATTGCATCAGCAGGTGATTTGATTTTTATTTGCTTTCCTTCAACGAATGTGTTCCCGGTAGTGCGCCTGGCGTGCGAGCCAAATATGCTTTCGAGAAGCTCGGTTCTGCCTGCGCCCATCAGCCCAAAAATGCCAAGTATCTCGCCTTTATTAAGATTGAACGAAACATTTTTTAGCAAGAGATCATTTTTTCTTTCCGGGTGTTTTAGAGAAATATTGCTCAAAGACAAAAGAGCATTTGCATTTCTAACCGAATGGGGTCGCCTGGCGATCTGTATCTCCCGGCCGACCATTTTTTGAATAATCCTGTCATGGGTCATGCCTTTCATATCCCCACTCTCAATAGTTTTACCATCTCTTAAAACAATATACCTGTCGGCTATTTTAAACAGCTCATCCAGTTTATGTGAGATATAGGCAATTGCCTTGTTTTCTCTTTTTAGCTGTGAGATAATGCCAAACAATACTTCCACTTCGCTTTCACTTATTGCGGAAGTTGGCTCATCCATAATAATCACTTCCGCATCGATCAACAAAGCCTTGGCTATTTCAACCACCTGTTGCTGGCCCACTTTAAGAGATGAGATCATTGTACCGGGATCAACAGGTAATTTCAATTTTTTAAGAAGAGATTCTGCTTGCTTGCGCATCTGTTTTTTATCAAGCGTACCCCAGGGTGTAATGATCTCGCGCCCTAAAAAGATATTTTCTGTAATGCTTAAGTAGGGGATAAGATTCAGTTCCTGGTGAATAATGGCAATACCTGCGGCTTGTGCCTGCCTCGTGTTTTGAAAGCGGACGGGGTTAGTTTTATAGATGATCCGGCCATCGTAGTCTCCATAAACACCGGAAAGAATTTTCATGAGCGTCGATTTGCCGGCCCCGTTCTCACCAATGATCGCATTGACTTTTCCTGCATGCAATTCAAGACACACATTATCAAGCGCCGTAACGCCTGAAAATTTTTTTGTTATGTTCTCTGCTATTATCATGTTATGGGTTACGAGGTATGCTTTATGGGTTATGAGTTATGAGTTACGAGTAATCAGGCCGCGGACACTCATCACTCATTATTCAATACTCATTATCGAAACTGGTATCACTTCTATTTTTGAAATATCCAAATGTTCTTTATTCAATTCGATCGCCCCGGTGAACTCTATTGTATTACCTTTCTTCACCTTTTGCTTGAATGGAGGCAATACTTTTTCGCGAATAATCTTATTCAGTTCCGCCGACACGTTATTAAAGTCCATTGTATTGTTAAACTCGTTGATATTGATCAAACCCGTAGCATCCCTGGCGGCGTTTCCAAAAATGTATTCGGTGGCGATGGTGACCGCTTGTTGACTTGTATCAGGTTGGAGCAATACACTTATGTCATCTTCATTGATGGATGTGATCGTTCCCTTTCCTTTAACGAGAAAATATCGAAGATTGCCAATACCCAGAGCATGTGAATAAGAGTCAAAAGTCTTCCCCGGGTTTGTTGAAAGCATTCCGTTTAGTTGTGTAATCTCGATCGCCTTGTCTAGATTCGGTAAAAGTTTATTAGCCCAGAATGTTTGTGCATAGGCCGCCGCATTAAATTGCTTTGCAGATACCGATGCTTTTACTTCATCAAGCTTTTTGAAGTACACAGAATTCAGGGCAATGACAATTACTACAACGATCGCGAGGATATATTTTACCAGTTTCATTTTTGCGACTCTTCTTTTTTGCCGTACCCGGCATAGTCATTTATATTATCCTGCGTCACGAGTTCTACCGCTACGGGCATTTTTTGAGGAAATTCTCTTTTCCCTTTGAAATATTCATCCGCATAAGTAGCTGCAGTTGCTGCCATCACTTTGGGGAACTGCATGCCTGTGGCCACAATTTTTTTTTCTTTTATTGAATTCACAACATCTTCGGCGCCGTCGAAGCCGAAGACCTTTACATCGTTTGCTTTACCTGCCGCAACGAGTGCCTGGTACGCTCCCGAAGCCATGGCATCATTTCCGCAGAATACCGCATTGATATCAGGATGCGCCTGCAACAAACTTTCCGTCACTTCCATTGCCTTATTACGATCGAAGTCTGCGCTTTGCTGGGCAACCATTTTCAACCCCGGGTAAAAGTCCACTACACTATGAAATCCTTTTGAGCGGTTCCAGGTATTGTTATCACCGACAAGACCAAGTATCTCTACATATTTTCCCTTCTTGTTCATCCGCTCCACAAAATATTTTCCAATGGCAACACAGCCCGAATAATTGTCGGAAAGAATTTGTGAAGTGGCTGCCTCGGTTGAATTGACTTCCCTGTCCATGCAAAAAACAGGAACACCCGCAGCCTTTGCTTTCAAAACATTGACAACCGAGCCATCAGCGTCTGTCGGGTTAAAGAGGATGGCATTATAGCCGGAGGCAATGGCGTTCTCAAAATTGTCTGCCTCTAAAGAAGTATTGTTTTGTGAATCAAAAATCTTTGTCTCGTATCCCAGCGATTGTGCCTTTGTAGCTGCTGTTTGTGCAAGGACAACAAACCACGGATTATTAAGAGTAGAAACGATTACCGCGATTTTCTTCTTACCGCCGCTATTTCCACTGGTTTTGCATCCAATGAAAAACAAAATGCAAATAGCCAGTGTTGTCATTAAAATATTTGTTGTGGCAGGCAATCGTGTCATATTTCAGGGAATCGTTTAAGCTGATTTAATTTTATTTATCATTTCCATTGCAGTCGCTGCAAGTCCTGTTTCTGAAATGCCATAGTGATTAAATATATCATTTTGTGAACCTGTGACGGTATATTCATCCGGAATGCCAACTATGTGAAATAAGCCTCCCCGAGACCCTCCGACAGAGGGGTTTCTGTTCTGCATGAGAAACGAGGCACAGGCTTCTCCAAGACCGCCGTGTACACTATGTTCCTCGACCGTGATAATAGCTTTACAGTTGTTGGCCGTTGACCCAAGCAATTCATAATCGAGGGGCTTTATTGTATGCATGCTGACAACTGTCGCTTGGATGCTATATTCTTCGTCCAGTTTTTTTGCGGCCTGTAATGCAGGATACACTGTTTCGCCAGTAGCAATAAACGCAATGTCATTTCCTTCGCGGATAATTCTTCCTTTGCCGAATTGAAATGTCTTTTGGTTAACGGCATCCAGGTCTGGCATATTCTTTTTGCCAAAACGTAAATAGACCGGTTTGTCAAATGCCGCGGCGAGCTTTATAGCTTCTGCTGTTTCGTAATTATCTGCAGGCGCGACCACCGTGATATTGTTGATGGCGCGAAGCACGGCATAATCATGCAAGCTATGATGAGTAGATCCCAGCGCCCCATAACTGACACCCGCGCTGATACCAACCAGCTTCACAGGATTATCGGAATAAGCGACGTCATTTTTTATTTGTTCCAGGGCTCTCGCCGTCAGAAAACAGGCAGGTGAAATGGCGAACACCTTCTTGCCAGCCGATGCAAGTCCCGCGGCGACGCCGACAAGATTTTGTTCTGCTATTCCAATCTCCACAATTTGTTCCGGGAACTTTTGTCCGAATGGAACAAGTTTTCCCGAGCCGCGTGAGTCACTTGTGACAACAACAATATTCCTGTCTGCAGCGGCAAGTTCCTGGAGTGTTGAAGAAAACACCTCGAGGTTTGCTTTGCCGCTAATTGTTTTATTTTCTATTGCTGTCTCCATTTTTTTTAATGAGTAATCAGTAATGAGTAATGATTGATGAGTGATGAGTGATGAGTGAGACTCATTAACTGATTGCTCATCACTCATTCGTTAATGTTAGTAAGGCACTATCTAATTCTGTCAACGCTTCCAGGTATTGTTTTTCATCAGGAACGCCATGATGCCACTTTACCTGGTTCTCCATATAGCTTATGCCCTTACCCTTCACCGTGTGTGCGATGATCAAACTTGGCTTGCCCGTGGTAAAAGGAACACTGTCGAAAACACTTATCAATGCATCGAGATCATGTCCGTCGACATGCTGTACGGACCATCCAAAGCTTTCAAACTTTGCATCAATAGGATCTGTATCGCAAACTTCCTTCGTACTTGCGGTTATCTGCAATTTGTTATGATCAATGATCGCACAGAGGTTGTGAAGACCATAATGTGCAGCGGTTAGTGCTGCCTCCCAGTTAGAACCTTCCGGTAACTCGCCGTCGCCCAATAAAGTAAAGACACGATAATTCTTTCTATCCATTTTTGCAGCGAGGGCAGTCCCTGCTGCTATTGATAGTCCGTGTCCCAATGCACCCGTGTTTTGCTCAATTCCATTTACTTTTTTTGTAGGATGACCAATGTAATGCGATTTGTATTTGCATAATGTTCTCAAATCTTCTTCCGGGAAAAAACCTTTATCTGCAAGCACGACATACAACGCCTCTACTGTATGTCCTTTGCTCTGGATGTACCTGTTACGATCGGGCGATGAAAAATTTTCCGGGCTCACATTCAAAACGTGATTGTATAAAACATTTAAAATATCTACACATGAAAGGCTTCCACCGGTATGCCCGGCATTCGCGCCATATATATACGTAAGGATCTTCTTACGATATTCGATGGATTTCTTCGCCATTTCCTTTCCCGTCATTCGTGATATTTTGATGATGAGTGATCAGTAATGAGTAATGAGTAATGAGTGATCAGTAATCAGTTAATCTCATTATTCATTACTCATGTACGTACACTTCCCAACCCAAATAATTCTCCAATGACTCTTTCAATATGCCTGCCGTTTTACTTGCATTCATGACCACATGGTGTTCAAAACCGCTGCGACATACGTAATGCATTAGCCCTTGCAGGTTGTTTATTTGCGCCACGGCCCGGTTACCAAACGTGTTCAATGGATCATTGGTCAGTTCACCTTCACCAACATATGCTTTAATATTTCCCTTGCAATCATCAGTGCTGATGCGGCCATAGGTCAATGGCATTGCCGGCGTACGGCCATCGAGAGCTCCGTACGTATTTTCAGTTCCCACCGAAGTCCCGATAATGGGCGCTGTGCTGATCTGTATATCGGGTAAAAAAGATTTTGCCCAGTTACCGCAGTGAAAGAGCACACATTTGGTATCATCGTCTGCATAGTTATTGTTCCAGTCGACCAGGGCGCTCGGAGAACCGCTTGCGAGTTGCATAGCGTACATGCTCAGTGTTCCCGTTACATCCACTTCGCAAGCGCTGGGAAGCATGTTCTCACTCATCATGCTCATACTCGTGCACACATTGCAGCCATAATTTTGTTGCAACGAGGTCCAACACTGGATCGCAGTTGCATCAAGTGCATGTTGTTCCATAAAATTTGCAAGGGCCACATCAAGTTTTGCGATCTGTATTAATTTCTCGCCGGGTGTTTTGCCTGTCGGAGTATATGCATGAATTTTTTCAATCCTCTCTTTGACTATGTTATCATCAGCACCCAATTTATTAGCATTACCAAGGATCTCTGAAAGATCAACGGTTGTGACTGATATACCGTTCCGTTGTAGAATTTTTTCACTGTAGCGAACCGTATTGAATGCACCGGGCCTTGCTCCGACCGCCCCGATACGCACTTTGCGCATACCTTTTACTACGCGGCAGACGGCAAGAAAATTTTTCAAATCATCAATAAAAGATTCATCGGAAGGAGTGACGACATGTTTTGTAGTAAGTGTGTATTTTATCCCAAACTGGTAAAGATTATTGCAGACTGAGATCTTACCGCACCAGGCATCTCTCCTGTTTACAACGTCCATTTTGTTCAGGTCATCAGGATAGGCTTGTATCAACACGGGCACATTTAGCCCGGACAATTTTATTGTTTCTGCAACACCCTTCTCATCACCAAAATTTGGAAGCACGACCAGGATCCCATCAATAGCATCTGCGTGTTGTTTAAAAAGCACCGCGCATTTCTTTGCTTCGGCGAAAGTTTCGACACCACCTAATTTTGAATCAGCATCGCTTAATAAGATTGGTGTGATGTTCAGTTTTTTAAAAAGGTCAAGAATTTCTGTTCTCGCCGCAGCTACCAATTTGTCGGGGAAAAAATCACGGTTACCAATAATGACCCCGAGCGTTGATTGTTGTTTTGTTTGCATAGTTGTCAGCTTGCGATGATCAATTCAATTTCGTTGTCATGAAAAACCTGCTTGTGTTTTTCTTCGATATCTGGATCTGTAATGATATAATCGATAAGTGATAAGGCGCCGAGACTTGCAAATGCCGATTTACCAATTTTAGTAGAATCAGCCACCAGGTAAGTTGTCTCCGCCGCATCTATCATGGCCTTTTTTACAACAAGATCACTGATGCTTGGATAAGTAAGCCCTGCTTTTAATGAAATGCCTGCTGTTGCGAGAAACAATTTTTGAACGTGTAAGCCTTTAAAAAAATCCGCAGCCTTCTGTCCCGTCAATGAAAGGGTAGGGGGTTTGAATTCACCACCCGTCACGATCACTTCAATGCCGGGTTCAGCGCCAAGCATCAATGCGATATTGAGTGCATTTGTGATGACCGTAAGATTTTTTAAGCCCTTCAATTTTTTGGCGACTTCTGTGGTTGTAGAACCTGAATCTAAAATGATCGTGTCACCGCTTTCAATAAATTCAAGGCATTTGGAAGCGATCAATTCTTTTTTATCAAGATGTTCCTGGTGTGTCAGGGAAAAGGTCTGCACCTGGTCCTTAATATTTTTCAAATAAGCGCCGCCATGTTCCCTTATGATCAGGCCGTCTTTATCCAGCTTTTCAAGGTCCTGCCTGATGGTGACTTCGGTTACTTTAAAAAGCTTTGCAAGGTCAAGCACCTTAGCGGAGCCATCCTCTTGTAAAAGCTCCAAAATCTTATCGCGGCGATGATTAGCGAGCATTTTCCTTTTTCTTCGAAAAGGCAAATATTAGAAGACAAAGGAAAATAAACAAAAAAATTAGAAGGTATTTCTCCACATTTGCTCATTAAATGAAAGCATTCGAAAGGCGGCACGGCCACGTCGACTGAAAAGATTTTGCAAGTAACCAATGATTCCAACCCGCCTGGGACTTGGATACCCTAACTTTATCCGAATAAAATCTTTGTATGGAATGGAAGAATAAAGTGGCAATTGTTACAGGTGCCAGCTCGGGAATTGGAAAGGCTACTAAAGATCTGCTTGAGCAAAAAGGAGCCCGGGTTTATAATCTCGATCGAAATAAGCCAGATAACCCCGATGAATATTTCACCCTCTGTGAAACAAACAAAAAAGAAGATATCAATTCCGCGATTGACAAGATCTTTAAAAGAGAAAAGAAGATAGACCTGTTGTTTGCAAATGCGGGGGTCCACCTGTTTGCTACTCTTGAAGAAACCAGCTACGAACAGCTCGAGGCCATAGTTGGTATCAACATACTCGGCGTATATTACCTTCTTAAAAAAGTAATACCGATCATGAAGCAACAAAATAAAGGGAGTGTTGTCCTCATGGGATCCGACCAGGTGTTTATCGGCAAAGCAAGCAGTTCAGTGTATGGAATGACGAAAGCGGCAATTGGTCAACTCGCCAAAAGCACCGCGATTGATTATGCTCCTTTTAATATAAGAGTCAATTGTATTTGTCCGGGTACTATTAATACACCGTTACTTCACCGGGCGGTTCAACAATTTGTTGCTAAAACGGGAACCTCAGCCGATGAAGTGTACAAATCGCTGGATGCTGTTCAGCCAATGGGGCGCGTTGGTAAAGCTGAGGAGATAGCGCAGTCAGTTGCTTTTTTGTTGTCCGATGAAAGCTCATTCACGACGGGAAGTTTGTTTGCGGTAGACGGTGGGTATACCTGTCAATGAGAAATTCTTAAACAATTTTTCCTTTAATCGCCTTCACGACTGCTTCGGATTTCGAGTGGACCTGTAGTTTTTTGTAGATGTTTTTTATATGTCCCCCAACTGTCTCCAGGGTAATAAAACAATTATCCGCGATCATTTTATAGCTCATCCCCTCCACAAGGCACTTCAGTATCTCTTTCTCACGCACGGAAAGACTAAATGAATCATCTGCGTCTGCGGAAAAGTTTTTCTTAAACATGCGAATCACTTTTAGGGCGATGGCCGGTGACATCGGGGCTCCTCCCTCGTGTATGTCTTTTATCGATTCCAATATTTGTTCTACCGGTTTATTTTTTAAAACATACCCTTCGGCTCCATTACAAATGGACTGAAAAACGTTGTCATCATCCTCAAAGACTGTTTGCATTAATATCTTCATCTGCGGAAATTCCTGCTTGATCAGCTTCACCGCCTCAATGCCACTGATGACCGGCATTTGTATGTCCATAAGGATAACGTCAGGGTGTGTTGCTTCAATTTTTGCAAGCACATCCTTGCAGTTAGCAAATGCACCCGAACACGTGAAACCTTCACTACCGTCTATCAATTTGAACATAGTCTCGCGCAACTGCGCATTGTCCTCGAATATAACAACCCTGATCACTTTTTATAGTTTTAGATTTAATTCAATGTTCGTCCCGGCGCCTTGCTCGGATTTAATGTTGATTTTTCCGCCGATCTCCTCAGCCCGGCGCACCATGTTAATTAAGCCATTTCCATTATGAGAGACAGAGCGGTCAAATCCTATCCCATTATCGCTGATCACAAGGATTAAATTTTTGTTTTCATGCAGGATTTTAACGGATGCGCGGGTCGCGCGGGAATACTTAATCATGTTGTTTAGGGCTTCCTTGAAAATAAGGTAAATATTGCGTCGGCTGCCCATCGGGAGTGAGATCTCGTTCAATGTTTCATCATATTTAAACAGGTATTCGATCTTTTTTGTTTTTAAAACATCGTGGGCCAATGACCGCATACGGAAAACGATCTTGTCAAAACTGTCATTCTTCGGATTGATCATCCACACAATATCACTCATTGAATCAATGATCTTCCTGGCGTTTTCCCCGATCATATTCAATGCAAACTCTCTCTGGGCAGGTTGTTTCTTTGCAAGGTCACTGTATAGCGCAATACTGTTGAGTGTTGAGCCAATGTCGTCATGCAGATCAGCTGCAATTTTATTTCGTATCCGTTGTAGTAAAACTAATTGAGCGATGCGATAGCGATAAAAAGCATAGATAATTGCCATTGCCGATAAGGCAAGCACAGCTTTAAACCACGTTGTTTGCCAGAATGGAGGAGTGATGATTATTTTTATTTCAGTGGGTGTTTCATTCCAAACGCCATCATTATTGCTGCCCTTTACTTTAAAAACATATGTGCCTGGATTAAGATTAGTGTAATTAGCAAATCGCTTTACAGCATCAGTGTTAATCCAGTCCTTATCATAGCGTTCAAGCATATATTTGTACTGATTCTTTTCGGGATGGATGTAATTGAGTGCAGAAAACGCAAAAGATAAAATATTCTGTTTGTAATTCAGCTTTATTTCCCTCGTGAATTCAATCGGTGATTTTAAAACGCTGTTCGAATCGTTTACGCTAACAAGTTTATTATTTAACCGGAATTCAGTGATATAAACAGGCGGAATAAAATCATTGCTTTTTAAATCATCGGGATGAAAATAGATCATTCCTGCATTCCGTGTCCCAAAATAGACAGTCCCGTCTGAGTCGCAATAGGCTGACATTAAATTCATGACGTTGGAAGGTAGTCCATCGCTTACATCATAATTGAGGAAAGAAATTCTGTAATCAGGATCAAAAGGGTCATCCGGCGGTTTAAAGGAACTTATTCCTGCTTTCGTCCCTATCCAGTAATGTCCGTTACTGTCTGCAGTAAGTGAGGAAATATTATCGTGTGCCAGCCCATCCTTTGTGGTGAATGTTTTGAACTTTTCTGTTTTGGGGTTAAACACACCAAGACCCCCACCAAACGAGCCAAACCAGATAAGCCCATTCTTAGTTTCTAACCATGCATGGCAAGAATTATAATTCACAGATGAAGGGTCATTCGGGTCGTGATAGTATATTTTAAAAATTTCGGCATCAGGATCAAATGTGATAAACCCACCATCCCTATCCCCTAAATAGATGATGCCTCTTGAATCTTGAAAAACCTCACCAATGTTGTTGGTACTGATAGAATGGGATCTGCCATCGGCATTGAACACACGTACATGGCTGGTAATTGGATCAAATCGGTATAACCCGTTATACCAGTTGGATGTCCAGTATCTCCCCTTCCTGTCCTCTAAAACCCCAACACACCATCTTGAGTTTATGTTAGCGGAATCATTATGGAATCGATAGGAATGAGATTTTTTCGTATGTGGATTATATGAAATCAGCCCAAACACGCCAGAGAACCAAATGTTTTCCTTACTATCCTGCTCTATATTCAAAGATTCAGAAGGATTAATGTCCGTGCTATTTTCAGTAAGCCTGAAAGGGGAAAAGGAATTTGTTTTTTTGTCGAAAATCTGAATTTTGCTTGAACTGACAAGTAGGGGCCCATTTTTGATGCGTTTAAATCCACAAACGAAATTCCCTGAAATTGAATTTTTATCTGCTTCATCCGGCTGACATGTGATAATATCTTTTTGTTTCGCATCTATCGAAACAAGGCCATTGTTTGTACAAATCCAAACTTTTTGATTTCGGTCCTGGAAGATCATTGGCGCCCTATCAATAAATTTAATATCATTCATTGTTACTTGCAGAAAATGAAATTTATTTTTTGACCTGTCGTAAAAGACTATTTCATTATTATCATTACAAGTCCAAAGGTTCCCTGAATGGTCTTCCATAACCAGGTAAAAACCCTGCAAATGATTCCTGTTGTAACACTGACGATCGCTGTTAATTTTGATAAATTCTTTTGATTGTACATTAAACCCATAAATCCCCTTGTGATCACTACCTATCCAGATAATATTATTTTCCATTCCATTCGCTTTTAACTCCATGCCCAACTTCCAGTTTGAAGCTACCGTTGTAAAAGGAAAAATATAGTGCCTGGTCAGTTTCCCGGTTTTTTTGTTCATACAATCAATTCCAGGTTTATCACTAATAATCCATAATTCGTCAGATGTCCTTGTGTTTGTTTGGTCGTCCAGGATCAGGGCGTTTATATAAGCAGACGTTAACGTGGAACTGTCATGATCAATATGAATAAAATGATTGAAGGATCCCGTAGCCTTGTCAAATTTATCAAGACCGACGTCAGTCCCAACCCAAATATTGCCATTCTTATCAATCGTTAAGGAAGAAACATAATTCGTAGCGAGGGATTGTGGATTATTTTGCTCGTGCTGATATTGAACAAATCTTTCATGATAAGGATCAAAGGAATAAATGCCCTGGTAAGCACTCGGGATCCAGAGTTTTCCATCAGGATCTTCTGCAAGGCCCCAATACCCGCTTTTGCCAAGCGATGTAACATCGAAATTATAGGGATACGAACGAAACGAATATCCATCAAAGCGATTTAATGAATGATCTGTCATGAACCAAATAAACCTGTTTTTGTCCTGAGTAGCCCAGAATACCTCACTGCCTTTTAGCCCTTGTTCCGAACCATAATACTCGATACGATGAAATGGGAAATTAGGCTGTAATGAGAGGGTCCGCTTATTCTGGGAAAACGAAGCAACAGGCCCCACCAGAAAAAACAGCAGGCAACAAAGAATTTTTCGAGTCAGCCAGGATAGCATTGCATTCAAATGTAGCTGTATAATTTAATTGATCGTACCCTCCTTTCAGGGTACTGGCGGCGTTCATGGAGTAAGCTGATTTGTTTTTTGTTCGCCAAGGATACCATATAAAGGTAGAGTCTTTAATTCTTAATCACCAACCCCCAGTTTACGGGGTGCCAAGAAACAAAAGACCGTGTTTTCGGGATTGACTTTGTTGCTTTTTCATTTCAACTTTGAGATTGATCACCATAGGAATTTAGTGATAGTAAAAATTTTATGATAACTATAAAGATCATAAGATGAGCTAGAAATTTTGTCCAACCATTCCTTTGATAATGCTTCTGATTTTTTTAAAAAATCTAATTGTTAGAGTCGTTGTGAGCCTGTGGTCCGAAAAAAGCTTCCCCAAATGAGGTTTTCCCCTATGACAAACATTATTGGATTAATGATTAAAATTTTACAATCATGAAAACGAATGTTCAATTACCGATCTTGGTTGCTTTTTTGGTTGTATTGAGTTTCAGCTCCTGTAAAAAAGACAACGGACAGCAATCGCGAAACACGATCCCTTCTTTAGCTGAAACAACCATAGCAGCCGAGACCAGCGAAAAAATAAATATCAATGTCCTGCTCAACAAGCCGATCACTAACTCTACATTAAATAACTTACAAGCATATGGGTTAGTGAAAGAAACTTTTGGGCCGATTAATGCTCTGACGATGGTAACAACGAGAGATAACCTGTCGCTCATCAAAAAACTCTCTTACATCAAAGATGCTTCTGAAGACGTTGAAGCAGCAGACGCCAATCCGGTAAACTTTGACCCCATAACGGATTTTACGGGCGGTGTGAATATGTGGAACCTCGATGCTATTAATGTAACTGATTATAACGTTGGCCGAACGATCAGTGAGAATGGAGAAGGTGCTTACATCGGCGTACTGGACGAAGGACTTCCCGACTCCTGGAAACAATATTTTCCAGAGGACAGGATAGCTGTTCAGTATGCCAAGTGTTTTGGCGTAAATGGAACCGAGCAACCCAACAAATGGGAGCACGCTACCTTTCCTCATGGTCTGTTTATAACGAGTATAATCCTTGGATTCAGAAACTTTTACGAAGGTGGCCAAATTGTCAACGGCGTAGCGCCTAAAGCCACTGTAATTCCTGTGAAAGTAAGCACTCAAAATGACCATTATTTTATTTCTGCTGTCACTCGTGGCATAATGTATATGGCAGATCTTAAGGCCGGGGTATTGGTGAACTCCCCGGTTATCATTAGTATGAGTTTAGGCTGGCCCGAGCCGATTCCAATAATGAAGGCAGCAATTGACTATGCAATAAGTAAAGGAGTGATCGTTGTGGCATGTGCCTGGAATGCGGGGGAGTTGGGTATGTACTATCCAGGGGCTTATCAGAATGTAATTAGTGTGGGTTCCGTGGGTTTGAAAGCTCAGTTTATACCTAATGGATACTTATTCTGGTGGAAAACCATAGACGTGGCAGAACCTACTAAAGTACAGGATTTTTTTGTTAGCTCCTTTTCCGGCCGGGAAAAGCCAGGACAGGATTTGGATGTCCTTGCCCCCGGCGACTGGATCATTGGACCGTATGAATATAATAGTGGACAGTTGGGTTACTCTTTTTGGTCAGGGACTTCACTGTCCACTCCGCATGTAGCAGGGATAGTAGCTTTAATGGCACAAAAAAAACCTTCATTGACTGCTGCTGAAGTAGAGTCACTACTTCAAAGTGCTGCCAAACCAATGGGTGCAGGCGGTGCCACCATAATAGAGGACTATCTTGGTGGATCCATTACGGAAATATGGGGAACTGATGCAACTGGCGCTGGATTAATTACTGCAGATGCAGCTTTAAAGATCGTAAAGTAAGGTTTTACTGACGGTACGATCGATTTCATTATCAAACACACACCCGCGATCGATCCCGGAAAATGCAAAGGACAGACAGCGATTAACCAACATATCAATGTCACGCCGTTTAATTATAGCCTGGTCTCAGAAACTCTGTACTAATAAACGTTTTATATGACAAAGAATTTTTTCGCGGTTGCAATCTTAACGATCAGCTTTTTTGCATGCAAAAAATCGATCTCCGAAAATGTAATGATCAATGGATCACCTGCAACTGCAGATATAGAACCTCACAATAAACTTAGAGATGTTACGATAATTACTTCGGCCAATAAAGCTGCAAATACTGAAATATTCACGTGGTCTGCCTCGGGATGTATTGCTGATAATGGTAGCTGGGCTGATGATAAGGTACTTTGGGGAGCTGTCCAGTCTCCAGTGGTTGGAACTCTTCACGATACATTTACTTTGAACGGAAATAAAGGCTCAATAAAGATAAGTTTCAATGGTCTGCTTAAACCCACCGATGATCCGGACGTATTTATGATCAATGGGAGTTGGCATGTGCTCGCAGGAACAGACTTATATAAAGGCCTCATCGGACAAGGCAAGGGCACAGTAATGATAAACTTCTCACAATCCACAGCAACAAGCACTCTCGAAGGACAGGTAAAGTAATAAGGAAATAAATTTTCTTTCAATTGCAACTCACTAAAGTACCGCTTTTACTATTGCATCTTTTTGATGAAAGCCACCAAGTCATTCAAGGTGCTTCCCGTCCCTTCCGGCTCGACGTCAAGTTTTTCAATAGGATCGTTCGACCTGTCGACCCAAAAGGTTGGAAAGCCAAACCATTTGGCTCCCGCCATATCCCAACCAGCAAATGGTGCAAATAATATTTCGTCCATTTTGAGCTTTGTTTGTTCAACAGCCATCTGGTACGCATCCCGATCAGGCTTATATGTTTGTTTTTTGTCTGTGCTGATAACGAAATCAAAATAATTATTCAAAGCTGCATTTTGAATACCATCACGTAGCATCATCGCCGTCATGTTTGAAAGAATGCTGAGACTAAATCCCAATTCTTTTAATTCTTTCAATGAGGGAGCTACATCAGGCCAGGCGGTGATGCTTTCATATTTGGACATCACCAGGTCCTTCTCATTGTCGGTATGAAACGGGACATGCTTGGCCAGAGCATAGTCAAGAGCATCCGCCGTTACCTCCCGGAAATTTTTGTACTTCTTTCCGCAAATCCTCAGCCATTGATAGCTGAATTGCTTAATTCTCCAGGTCTCTACGACTTGTTTGCCATTAGCAGGAAACAACTCTTCCACTGCTTTGAAAATTGGTCGTGGATCAAACAATGTAAATGCATCAAAAACAACCGCCTTTATTCTCAATGGACTCGGGTTTAGATTAAGAATGGATGATGTGAGTAACACACTTGCTGTTCCCATGCTTGTGGTATAGATAAATGACTTGCGGCTGATTTTTCCAGGCATGATAGAGTTTGAATGAAGGGTTGGCTCACCAAGAGTGTAGTGTTACTTCGTTTCAACATCGCCCGGACGGGGTTGTCCGTTGTGGCAAGTTATGCAATTAATTGCCAATACAGAATCTCCGAGCAGCGGATGTTTTAGGCCGAAATATTTTTCGTTAATACCCATAGTCATTTTCATCATGCGACGAGCGATCTCTTTTTCAGGTTTTGCGTCGTTGGCATAATCTAAACCGAGAGAATCTTTTCCCTCTACGTGACAGAACGTGCAGGAAACTCCTAAGCCGTCTTCAAAATCGTCGATCATGATCCTGGTCAGATCCTTTGAACTTATATTTTTCGGTAACACTTTTAAATTTTTGTAATCATTGTTTGTGGAGGGCAAGGCAGCAACACCGATGGCTACTGAGCTGGCGAGCCCGAGTATCACAGCATATTTCTTTTTTAATAACATAGCGAATAATTTCGAAAGGCTTAATGGAAATGTTTTCTATTGATGCGCCGGCTGTTCGTCGTTACTTTTGCTTAGCGGCAGATCAGTGACAGCAAGTGTGTGATCGTGCTCCACGTAAGTCACACTTGTAAGGCCAAGCAAACTACGCAACTGCTCCGCCGGAACTTTCATTGGCCCCGCAGATGCCGCGGCTCCTGGCTGCGGTTGAGGGAAGGCGGTAGAAGTTGCGGTATGAAATGTGATGTTGCCTTCTACCTTTTGAAGTGTCTGGTGAATATGACCATTTAATACCGAAACGGATCCAAAACGCCTCAAGTAAGAAAGTGCCTGCTCACTGTCTCGTGTTCCCCAACCCCATTGAGGGTAGACGGCCCATAAGGGAATGTGTGCAAAAACAACAATCGGGGTGCTGGCTGAGAGCCCTTTCACATCGTTTTCCAACCACTGCAGTTGCTCATTGCCCAAGACGCCGAGGCCACCTTCTGAAGTATTGACAACATTTACAAGACCAATGAAATGTACACCGTTGAAATCGTAACTGTACCAGCCGTTACCTTTCGTGTCTTTGCCAAAGCGCTGAAGGTATTGTTTGCCATTATCATTAAGCACATCGTGTTCACCAGGTACATAAAATATCTTCCCGGTTTTTGCAGATTTTAATGTCTGTTCGAGAGTATCAAATTCATCGGCCTGGGCCAGGTGAGACAGGTCACCCGTATGCAAGATGAACGACGGCGTGGTAGGCATTGCATTTATTTTAGCGATCGCCGCCTCCAATGTTCCGACCACATCAGGGTTTGCAGGTTTGTTGAACCCTATGTGACTATCGCTGATCTGGGCAAAACTGAAGTCGCTCTTTGAGATGTCAATACCCTTTTTGATCCCCCCGGTTGCCTTATCGACCAGTTGACTCATGCCGTACGTCTTAAGAACTCCTCCGCTCATGAGGCAAAATAAGCCGGTGCCTGCCCATGCCATACATTTCAGAAAACCCGCGCGGTCGATCCCGTCGTCGTTCTCATCGGTACCAATAAAATTGTCGTTTTTCATGACTTTCTTTTTTTGATTAATGATTAGTCCACAAAAAAAATGAATCAGGAGGGCCGAAATAAATTTTTTACATTACCCAATACATCTTCTTGATTAAACCAGGATTTTAGTTCATCAAGTTTTTTCCTGTAGTCATGTAAAGGCTGCAGGCGGGAAGAAATACTGTAATACTTTTGAGGTGCAATTTCTCCTCATGACTCAAAAAAGGACCTGGTATAATATATTATTGTGGATCGGGCTCTATTTTTTATGGGTTACCGTATTTCAAAAAAGGGCGTTTTCTTTTTCCAGGACAATGACCATTCAGTTCTGTTACCTTTTATTCATCGCGGGTAATTATTATTTTAATGTTTATTTTACTATTCCCGTTTTTCTTTACAGAAAAAGATATACAGCCTTTGCTTTTTTGTTCCTGGCGGGAATTGTTGTCGCTTCTCTGCTGAGAGTACCGCTAGCCACTTATCTTAGTGCACATTATTTTGCTCCGGGGAAACCGCCACCCGGATTTTCCGCGCTATTTTTCAATTCACTCATTAATATTTTTATCTGGACGATCTGCCTCGTGGCAGCCAAACTTATTATCGATCGCATCCGTTTTCAGAAATACATTGAGGTGATCGAAAAAGAAAAAATGAAAAACGAACTTGATTTTCTGAAAGCCCAGTTCAACCCTCATTTTCTTTTCAATTCTATCAATTCGATATATGGTAACATCAATAAAAGCAACTCCACGGCCCGCGACATGCTGCTTACTTTTTCCGAAATGTTGCGTTACCAGCTCTATGAATGCAATACCGGCACCATAAGTATCGAAAAGGAGATCGGCTACATCCGGAATTACATTACCCTGCAACAAATACGAAAACCCGAGAATTTGTCGATACATTTGGAGGTTTCCGAAGAAGTCAGGGGCATCACGATCGCGCCCCTGATCTTCATTGCTTTTATTGAAAACAGCTTCAAATATGTGAGTAACTACGAGGACAAATTGAATGAAGTGAGGATATCCTTGGCCAGGAGTAATAACCAGCTTTTTTTTAAAACTTTTAATACAAAAGAAAATAGCAATGGCCGCAAACCAATGGATCATGGTGGAATAGGGATTGCGAATGTGAAGAGGAGACTGGAACTGTTGTACCCGGGGAAGCATGCCCTGGCAATAGAAAACAATGAGCATTCTTTTGAAGTAACCTTAAACCTTGAAGTATGAGACTAAAATGTATAATAATCGATGATGAGCCGGTTGCGAGGAGGCTATTAAGGGAGTACATAGACGACATTCCTTTTTTAGAAATGGCAGGTGAGGCCGACAACCCTCTAAAGGCGCAGGTCATTCTTGACCGAGAACCCATTGACCTGATGTTTTTAGATATCAATATGCCCAGGCTGACGGGGATAGAATTTTTAAAATCGAGTAATTCACTGCCTATGGTTATAATGACCACGGCATACGCTGAACACGCTTTGGATGGATTTACACTCGACGTGCTGGATTATCTCGTGAAGCCATTTTCCTTTGATCGTTTTCTAAAAGCATGTAACAAGGCGAAAGAGTACCATCGAATGAAACAGCGTGCACAATTGAATGCAACCACCGATGAGAATTATTTTTTTGTAAAATGCAATGGCCGCATCGAAAAGGTTTTATACGATGATCTTTTGTACATAGAGGCGGCCCTTAACTATGTTGTTCTTCACACGAGCTATAATAAAATGATTGTTTATCTCACGATCAAGGGCATAATAGAAGACCTACCTGCGACGTTATTTATCAAGGTTCATAAATCGTTTATTGTAAACAGGCAAAAGATTTCTTCCATCGAGGGTAATATCATCCGCATAGGCAATGTCGAAATACCGGTCAGTCAAAACTATCACGAAGAGGTGATGAAGCTCATACTCGGCGGTAAAATGTTGAAAAGGTAGCGATTGCGAAAGCCAGGTACGTAAAAAGTTCTAACCTATCTCGAAATTTATCGCAGGCAATACTCCGTATTTTCCCTTTGCAAAATCGGGTATTTATCGTAGTATATTTTTTTTGAATTGGCATTAATTTAGTGCAGGCAGAAAAGTTCGAAATCCAATTATCCAAACCGAAAAGAGGTTGATGAAAAACTTTACCCTTTCTCATCTTAATGCTGCAACTTGGTCACACTGTTTTAGAAAGCTCAGCTTCACTTTCGTGAAGTTTTTTTTGCTCATAATTTGCAATCCATTTGTTTCCAAAGGGCAATCATTTAATGTCAGCCAGGCGGTATCCAGTCAACAACTTCCGCCTGAATTAGAAAAAACTATCCGCAACACTTTAAAACAAAGCAGTCTCAAACTGCAGTGGATAGAAAATAACGGTCAGCTTGGGTTGCCAGCAAATGTTGTTGCTTATTTTTCTTCTGGTACCCAAACCGTCTTTATTGAAAGGGACCGACTAAGGATAATAGTCGTAAAATCAAATGACGATGAAGCCGATTTTGACCTTGTTAAGGACAAATCTTCGATCACTTCAAGAAGCAAGAATTATCATTACAATACTTTCACCATCCTGTTCAAGGGATCTAAAGGTTTTAGTGAATACGAAAAGATCAAACCATTCGAAACAAAAAGAAATTTTATTGAAACAAGATCATCGGAGCGAAATACCACAAATGTTTCCAGTTATGGAGAGGTCATATTAAAAAATATCTACCCCGACATCGACCTCAGGCTTTATAGCCAGGAGTCAGGACAGATGGAGTTCGACTGGATAGTGGATCCCTATGCTGATGCATCGATGATAAAAATGAAATTTGAGGGGCAAGAAAAACTGGCGATCAACAATAGCGGCGACCTGGAAGTAAAACTGGCAATGGGAAGCTTTCGAATTCATCTTCCGGAAAGTTATTACGTTACACCTGCCGGTAAGCAACTGGCCGATGTTCGTTTTTATTTATTGGGAAAAAATGAAGTGAGGTTCAAAGGATTTGAAAAAGAAAGGAGCAAATACCCGCTGGTGATCGACCCTGATCTTTTTTGGGGTACATTTTTTGACGGAGGCACGTTCAATTTCGACGAATATTTGTATGGATTAGAATTCAACAACAGCAATGATCTTGTTTACTGCGTGGGAGCTGCCAACCTTCAAGTGTCTACAGCATATGCAGCAACTCTGACGAGTGGATATGACGGCAACTTCAAATCAGAAACCGATGTATTTGTATATGCCCTTACAAAGAATGGCCAGACAGTACAGTTTATCACCTACCTGGGCGGCTCTAATGAGGATGTTGGAATTGGTATTTCAGTCAATCAAAATTTTATTTTTGTTTGTGGGAGAACAAGCTCTTTTGATTTCCCGATGACAAAAAGTATCAATGGCGACGTCCAGGCATTCGATACGACATACCATGGCATGGATGACGGGTTTGTTGCGATCTTTAATTTATCGCTTGACCATCTTGTTTATTCCAGTTTCCTCGGCGGCCCCGGGGATGATCGATCACTAACAATACGAGCCGGGGTTGATAGTTCATACTATGTTTCACTCGCCGGCACTGATACGCTTTCACATACGGATCTTGATTATCTCGTCGCTTCGGCAGACAATACGTTTGGAGGATCTTCTGATGGCTGGATAGGAGAGTTTACTTCGATGAATACATTGCGTTTCGGAACCTATGTTGGTGGAAATAGCTACGATCTCATAAATGATTTCCGCGTGTTGAGTAATGGCGATGTTGTATTTGTTGGAAATACACTAGGTATTACCGAGGTAAATCCTTCAGTACCTAATGATCCTTTTGGACGCGAGGTATTGTTTGGGAAGATCCACGTTCCCCCTTCCGGCGATGTTTCATATGATATTATTGACAAAATAGGAGGAGGAGGGGAGGATTATGGCTGGGGCATTTATAGTCTTGGTGACTCTGTATCTGTTCTCGTGGGACAAACAAATAGTACCGATTTTCCCCTGGGCGGAGGTTCTGCATTTCAGGGTGTAAATAGAGGAAACATCGATGGGTTTGTCGCACGCATTAACAATGATGGCTCTGGTGGCTATCATGCAAGCTTCGTTGGAGGATCGGATGATGATCTGCTCGTCTCGGTAACGCCGGTAATCATCAATGGCTTCCCCGTATTACTGGCCTTTGGGACAACCAGGTCAACTAACCTCTTGACCAATAATACCACAGGTGGAACATTTTATAGTAATCATAACTCGGGTGGCTATGATATGATGTGGGTGATCTGCAACCTCAATGTTACTTACAAATATTATCTCTCTTACATCGGGGGATCTAACAACGACTATCTCGGCAAGACTGCTGCGCCGATTGGTTCAAATCATTTGTTCTTCAATGCGAGCGATTCTGTGCTTTATCTCGGCACAACCACTCATAGTGTTGAAAATACCCAGGCGCCATTGTTTGTGGGAAGAGGTGCCGTTGATACAGCAAATGCCGGCATTCCTGTTTTTGATGCTACAAAGGACAACAGTAATAATGACACTCACGTGGTTATAGCCATTTCGATAAAAAACATATTTTTCACATTGCCGATAAAATGGGAAAAATTTGAAACATCAGTCCTTTCTGATTGCAGCGTTCAATTGAGCTGGCGAACCGCTACTGATGAAACGGATATAGCAAAATATTCGGTTGAACGAAGCACGGATGGCAGGAATTATGATGAAATTGCTACCATAGAAGCAATTGGCCATTCTTTTTCCTATAACGATAAAACCTTGTCACAGGGAACTTCAAAGGCTATCTATCGCATTTTAACAGTGAATAATGACGGGAAGAAAACTTATAGTTCTGTCAATGCGGTGCAACTTTGCGGGCAAAAGCAAAATCAAATAAAGATATATCCCACTATCACAACTAATTATTTTGTTGTTTCTGGTTTTTATCCGCAGCAAGTCAGGGAACTATTGGTTGAAGTGATAGATGCAGGAGGGAAGAAGGTCATGGTGAGGCAAGTTCCCGCTGTTAATGGGGCGCAAACATTCTTCTTTAATAAAAAACCTGCTGCCGGATCTTATTTTGTTGTAATAAGGAACGAAGAAAGTTCGGAAATCCTGCACACACAAAAGATCACAACAGGTAATTAGTCACCCGCGCAATTTTTTTGTAATTTAAGTCGATCAAAACGAGGGTCGCTTCTCATTATGAGAAGTATTATGCTCTGATTCCATGAGTGATCGATTAAAGATATACAACGGAAAAGTGATAACTCCCGGCCGGATCATGCCAAATGGAACGGTGGTGATGAGCGGGGAAAAGATCAGTGAAGTGTCAGATGGGAACATCGACGTGCCAGGTGCCACCGAAATAGATGCGAAGGGGAATTATGTCTCACCGGGGTTTATTGATATCCATATACACGGCGGAGGTGGATATGATTTTATGGACGGAACGGTGGAAGCGTTTCTTGAAATAGCAAAACTCCATGCGCGCTATGGAACCACTTCAATGTTACCCACTACGTTGACCTCAGGTAAACAAAGACTATTGCAGACACTGGCTGCATATGAACGGGCGAATGCACAAAATAGACTGGGTGCCCGGTTTCTTGGGATGCATATCGAAGGCCCCTATATCTCCATGAATCAAAAAGGAGCGCAGGACCCGCGTTTTATTCGCGACCCGGACGAGAAAGAGTATGAAGAAATAGTTTCCGGTTACAGCAACAATATTAATAGATGGAGTGCCGCACCGGAATTAAAGGGAGCTCTGAAATTTGGCAGCTATTTGCGATCGAATGGCATTTTACCTTCTATTGCGCATACTGACGCAACATACAATGAAGTAGTTGAAGCGTTTAAAAGTGGCTATACACACCTGACTCATTTTTATTCAGCGATGTCGGGAGTAACCCGTGTTGGTTGTTCGCGTTATGCTGGCGTTATTGAAAGCGGATATCTTATCGATGAAATGACAGTTGAGATCATTGCCGACGGCGTGCACTTGCCAGAACCATTGTTACAACTTGTCTATAAAATTAAAGGGGCTAAGAGAACAGCGCTGATAACAGATGCTATTCGGGCGACCGGTACATCGGCCAGGGAGACTATTTTGGGAGATCTTGAAAATGGAGTCAGTGTAATCGTGGAAGACGATGTGGCAAAGTTGCCGGACCGCAGTTGTTTTGCAGGAAGTGTGGCCACAGCTGACAGGTTAGTCAGAACCATGCTCAATGTTGCAAAGGTGCCCTTATTAGAAACTATACAGATGATCACCGACACACCTGCTGCTATTATCGGAGTGGATGATAAAAAGGGATCATTAGCACGCGGAAAAGACGCGGATGTGATCATCTTTGATGATAAAATTACCGTTCAAACAACAATTATAAAAGGCAAAGTGGTTTATGACCGAAATGATAAAGGAAAGAATTATTGACAATTTTGAGTAAGGATTTAAGACAAAAGGCCGGCAATGGGCGAGGATGCAACCGGCACCAGGCGTGCTTATCATGCTGTGCTTGTCGAAGGGTTACGACAGAGGCACAGAGAACACGAAGGAACAACGAGGAGAGAAGTTATAAACTGTACTTCGTTGTTACTTCAAGCCTGTTATCATCAGGATCCAGCGTTTCGAATTCATAGTACCCATCTCCCGTTTTCCTTGGCCCGCGTAGTATTTTAAACCCACCTGACTTGAGTTGATTTGCTTTTTCATCCACATCATTCATGGTATTAACACCAAATGCTAAATGAATAATCCCTTTGTATTGTGCATTTATTCTATCATTTTTATTCTCGGGTATACCGGGCTTCGTCATGATCTCAAGCCTTGCACCAGATTCAAACGTCAAAAAATAACTTTCAAACTGATTTTGTTCGTTTGTATATTTTTCATTGGCCCTTGCGCTAAAATATTTGATGTAGAAATGTTTTAGCTCTTCAAGCTGTCCGGTCCAGATTGCAACGTGTTCCAGGATCATTGTAATCAGTCAATCAATCAAAAAATTTTTATTTCTCTAAAAAATATATCTCAATCCAAATTGCATTTGCCAACGGCTGATCAATTCAGGGCTGCTAATGAATGTAGTTGTCAACGCCGGGTCAAAAACGTAAGTTGGATTATTTCCATTGTAATGTACAGTCAGGGGCTGATAGTAACTTGCAGTACTTGCATATTTTCGTACTCCCCAATCACTATTTATCAGGTTGCCAAAATTGATGATGTCAAGACTCAGCTGTACAGTCTGCGTCTTATTTTTTGCGGTCTTGAATCTCAGGTCCTGTAAAATCCTAACATCAAATTGGCTGAACCAAGGTGTCTCACCGCCATTTTTCTCCGTGTATTGTCCCCGATGATCACTAAGATATTTATCCTGTCCAATAAAGGCCTTTAGCGCTGCCTGTTGAGCTGCGGCCGATTGCACATTACCATTTGCATCAGTAAATGGATCAAAGCTCATGCTGCTGATCTCGGCATCAGTGGGAACGTACACGAGATCATTGAGTGACGAACCGTCGCCATTAATATCCCCATTGTAGGTGTAAGAGAAACGGTTTCCCGACGTCCATGAACTGAAGAAGGAAACGGTCGTCCCCCATTTTTTGTCTTCACCATACATAAATCTCTTGGAACCCACCAGCAGGAAGCGATGCGTATTTCCATAAAGCGAATTCGATAATACAGCCTTGTTCGCATTTCCGACGACCGGGTTACGGTCAAATGCATCGCTTGAAATTTCAGCGGAAACTGAACTCCCGTCTTTGGACACGAGGTAATTATAACCAAACAAGGCAACAAAGCCTTTCTTGAAATTGTGTTGGGCCTGTAAACTGATATCAAACTGGTAGCCAATGTCGGTGTTGGTAAAGACATATGCGGTGTTTCCTGTTTCTCCGGGTGCATAGACGTTGCGCTTATCACCTGTACCTGAATTTAAAACCCCGGTCGGCGTACCAAGTCCATAATTGCGAACCATCATTGCATGGACATCTTTGGTATAAGCAAAATCAGTGGTAATAGTTGTACCTCCAGTTGTTCTTAGATCAAAGCCGACGTCACTTCTCCAGACCTGTGGCCATTTGAAATCTCTTGCTGTTACGCAATAGAACGATGAGTAAGGATTTGCGATCTGGTTTCCGACCCATACAAATGGAAAACGACCCGTGAACAAACCCGTCCCTCCGCGAACAATAAATGTTCTGTCGTTCTTTATATCATAATTAAAGCCTACACGCGGTGAAACTAATGGCTTTTTATCAGGGAATTTTGTATTGTCAACGTCTTTGCCCGGCCCATTGGTAACAGGCTTCCCATTCTCATCATACAAAGTAAGATTGTCCGTATTAGCGGCAGTCGGTTCACCCGTTGTATAGGTACCCGAAAAAGTGCCGTCGGGATTTAAATTTGGATCCTTAAAACTTGCATTGTAGTATTGAGGAACATCAACGCGTAATCCATAGGTGAGGCGGAAATTTTTGTTTACCTGGAATTCGTCCTGCACATATACTCCAATCTGTCCTACTGTTAAATAAGCCCACGTGAACTC
>DASYSW010000477.1:0-2250 GCA_036002905.1 Chitinophagaceae bacterium | reverse complement strand
TAAATATAATCGATGTGCACACAGGCGCGGTCGAGCGTATTCCTGTCTCCAGGATGGTATCAACGGGTTCCGGCGTATCAACAATGTGGGAGAATTCACCAAATGAAATCTATTTGTCCATCGATCGGGTTGTCTTCGCATTTTCACCTCAAACACATAAGGCAAAACAGGTTAAGCTGGCCGGTGTGCCGGATACGATTACTATCCTTTCGTATCTCAAAGACAGTCGTCAAAATGAATGGCTTTGCACTACAGCGGGTCTTTATAATAAAAAACCTGGTTCAGAACAATTCAAGCTATATGACCTGAGCAATGTGGAGGCCAGCGATGAAGGGAGCAACCATGTTACCGGGGTATTCGAAAGTAAAAAATACGGATTGTGGGTGATAACCAACAATGGCCTGTTCTTATACGATTATAATACCGATAAAATCGGGCGGCATGGGTACGATAAAAAATGGGGGGACATTTTTGCAACCCAGGACATTAATTCATTTTATGAGGACCCGAAAGGTATTGCATGGATAGGAACCTGGCAAGGAGGTCTCAGCAGGTATGACCTGAAAACAAAAAGAATAAAGACCTACACAAGTGATAATGGCTTGCCGTCTATGTCGGTTCAGTCTATTCTTGCTGATCAAAAAAATAATTCTCTATGGCTAAGCACATTCGATGGGTTGAGCCGGTTTGATTTAAAAACAGAACAGTTCAGTAATTTCTCTATTGCAGATGGGATCCAGGGACAGTTATTTGCGGATGGGTCGTGCCTGAAAACTTCTGGCGGTTTATTTGCATTTGGTGGCGCAAATGGAGTGACGATCTTTAATCCTGACGAGGTCAATAAAAACTCGATTCCACCCAGGGTTTTTTTAACCGACCTTAAGCTTTTCAATAAATCTATTGTCCCCGGCGACAAATCTATTTTGGAAAAACCAATCGACGAAACTGACGAGATCAGTCTTAGTTACAACCAAAATAATTTATCCATTGAATTTATTGCGATTCATTATTCCAACTCTTCAAAAAACAAGTACAGTTATAAGCTCGAGAATTATGACAACGAGTGGAGGGATGTCGGCAATCAGCATGTAGTATTCTATCCAAAGCTGTCCCCGGGTGAATATACTTTCAGGGTAAAGGCATCTAATGATAAAGGCGTGTGGAATGAAAAAGGTGCAATGCTCAAAATAATTATCAATCCCCCATGGTGGAAAACAACGTGGGCTTATATTCTCTATGCAATCATAATCGTGATAGCAGGCTTTTCAATGGATCGCTATGTCCGTCGCCGGTTAGTACAAAGGGAAAGGGAAAGAAGCAGGGCAAGAGAACTGGAGCAGGCAAAAGAAATTGAAAAGGCATACTACAAACTTGAGCAAACGCATGAAACATTGAAAGCAACGCAGTCGCAGCTTATTTATTCAGAGAAAATGGCATCGCTTGGTGAACTCACAGCGGGCATCGCGCATGAAATTCAAAACCCCTTAAATTTTGTAAACAACTTTTCGGAAGTCAATAAAGAGCTTATTGAAGAATTGACAGAAGAAAGGCACAAGCCACAAGGCGCAAGGGATGAAAAAATAGAGGACGAGATTCTGAATAATATAAAAGAAAATGAAGAGAAAATAAATCATCATGGCAAACGGGCTGACGCGATCGTAAAGGGAATGTTGCAACACTCAAGAACCAGCAGTGGACAAAAGGAGCCAACGGATATAAATGCATTAGCTGATGAATATTTAAGATTAGCATACCATGGTCTTCGTGCTAAAGAGAAATCCTTCAATGCAAAGATTGAAGCCAATTTTGATAGCAATGTTGGAAAAATAAATATCATTCCGCAAGATATTGGCAGGGTGATCCTGAACCTGATCAACAACGCCTTTTATGCAGTAAGTGAAAGGCAAAGGTTGGATGATGCAAGCTATGTGCCGACTGTTACGGTAACAACAATAAAAGACAATGGCAAAATAGAAATCAAGGTAAGGGATAACGGCAATGGTATTCCAAATGGTATAGTCGACAAAATATTTCAGCCATTCTTTACCACGAAGCCAACAGGTGAGGGAACGGGATTGGGTTTGAGTTTAGCTTATGATATTATCAAAGCACATGGAGGAGAAATAAAAGTGGATACGAAGGAAGGCGAAGGAAGTGAGTTTGTTATTCAATTACCCGCTGTCTGAATCACTGATTAATGAGATTAAAAGATTACACGGATTGCTAAATGAGTGAATTAAAATATAAGGA
>DASYSW010000476.1:0-9666 GCA_036002905.1 Chitinophagaceae bacterium | reverse complement strand
ATGGAAAATCGGCCTCAAGAGTAAGGTGAATCTGTTCGCCAATCACGATGTTACTCTTATCGATAGCAGATTTGATCGTTATTTTATTCTGTGCTCTGGAAACGAAAGCCGAAAGGAAAAGGAAAAAGAAGAAAAAAACTTTATGTGGTTGGGCAAAAAGCATTAAGTGATTTGATCAGATTAATCAGCGGTTCCTGCTGACGAAAAAACGCTGCAAAACTTTTACATAATCATCGCCCGTGCGAACATGCAACAGGTCGCAGCCGGCTTTTTTAAATACATTGGTACTATACTCGGTCACCCGAAAAAATTCCTGTTGATACTGCTCACGCACAAATGCGCTGTTCGTGTCCACCCACTTTGTATTGCCAGACTCGGCATCACGAACCAGCACCATTCCTATTTTTGGCAATTCCATATCCATTTTATCATACACCTTAATCCCCACCACGTCGTGTTTTTTGGAAGTTACCTTTAAGGCGTCTTCATAGTTTGCATCCAGGAAATCGCTCAAAATAAATGCTATGCTTTGCTGCCGCGTTGAATTTCTAAAAAATTTTAACGCATTACTTACCTGGGTCCCTTTGTGGTTTGATTGTTCCGTTAAAAGTTTGCGAACAATATACAAAGCATGTTCTCTCCCTTTTTTGGGCGGGATATATGTTTCCACTTCATCACTATAAAAGATCACACCAATTTTGTCTCCATTATTCACCGCAGAAAAAGCCAGTACCGCAGCTATTTCCGTGATAATATCTTTTTTTGTTCCATGTAATGTTCCAAATAAGGAGCTGGCGCTTATGTCAACAAGTAACATAACCGTCAATTCCCGCTCCTCTTCAAAAACTTTACTGTAGGGGTGGCCAAGCCTTGCTGACACGTTCCAGTCGATAAAGCGAATGTCGTCCCCGTGCGTGTATTCTCTCACTTCTTTAAACGACATACCCTTTCCCTTAAAAGCACTGTGATATTCGCCGGTAAAAAGATGCCTGGTTAATTTCTTACTTTTTATTTCCAGCTCTCTTACTTTTTTTATTAGATCCCCAACGCCTTTGTTAGGATTTGAATCTTTAGATTTTATCTTTTTTTCTTTTTTCAAGCTTTTTAGTTAAGTGCCCTGTTTAAAGAATGTATACTTTTTACGGCACATTGGTTTGCTTCAATACATCATCAATTACATTCTCAACATTTATATTTTCGGCCTCCGCTTCATACGTTAGCCCAATGCGATGTCGCAATACGTCTTTACAAATGCTTCTGACGTCTTCCGGAATCACAAAACCACGCTTATTCAGAAAGGCCTGCGCTTTTGCGGCCAATGCAAGATTGATACTTCCCCTTGGTGATGCACCATAAGAGATCAAGGGCTTTAATTTTTCGAGTTTATACTTTTCAGGCTGACGTGTTGCAAAAACTATATCGAGAATGTATTGCTCAATTTTTTCGTCCATATAAATTTGCCGCACCAACTCTCTCGCATTTCCAATTTCCAATACTGATACGATCTGCTTTACGGAAGGGAGGGAGAGGCCCTGCACATTTTGCCTGATGATCATTTGCTCTTCGTGCATTTTTGGATAGTCTACAATGACCTTCATAATAAACCGGTCCACCTGCGCCTCAGGCAATGGATATGTGCCTTCCTGTTCGAGGGGATTTTGGGTGGCAAGCACCAAAAATGGCTCGTCCAATTTAAATGTAGTCTCCCCAATAGTCACCTGTCTCTCCTGCATGGCTTCCAGTAATGCACTTTGTACTTTAGCCGGAGCACGGTTTATTTCGTCGGCGAGGATAAAATTGGCAAAGATGGGACCCTTGCGCACAACAAATTCATTGCGCTGCTGATTATAGATCATGGTCCCGATCACGTCGGCAGGCAAAAGATCGGGCGTAAATTGTATGCGGCTGAATTTGGCGTGTATCGCCAGTGCCAGCGATTTTATGGTCAGTGTTTTTGCCAGGCCGGGGACACCTTCAAGTAACACGTGGCCATTGCTCAGCAGCCCGATCAGTAACCGGTCAAGCATGTGACTTTGCCCAACGATCACGTGTCCTATTTCATCTCTCAGCCTGTCTACAAATTGCCCGGCATGCGAAATGCGCTCATTCAATTGTCGAATGTCTTCGGCGGTTTTCAGCATAATTGATATTTATTTTTATATTTCCAACTCCGTTCTTTGCATGTTGACCTCATGCTGGCAGCTATCGTGTTCAAAGGGCATTTCGGCCAATTTTAGGGCTCCAGTTCCACTCATGATAACTCCTATATCTCACAGAAACCGTCTAAAATCTTACAAAAACGCGGTTCCACATTAGCAAATTGTTTGCCGATAAAGGTTATTGCTGTACTCCGGTGTCCGCTGTCCAAACCTGGATAAACCCGCAATATGTACAGGTAATTTTTACGAAGTTAATACCCTAATCGTGTCACGTTTGAATACTTTTCCCACAAATAAAACGTTAAGTAATTTTAAGCGCAAATTCAGCTTTATGAAACCTATAGCTATCCTGGCCATTTTATTTCTTGCGTTCTCTGCCTGCAGCAAGGATTCAGACAAGGACCAACCAAAAACAAATACTGACCTCCTTACCCAGGCCTCATGGAAATTCAGCGCCGCCTCGGCATCTGGAGTTGATGTGTCATCGCAAATACCAGACTGCTACAAGGATAATACTTATACTTTTGTCGCTGACGGGTCGGGTAGCACCAATGAATCAACAAACGTCTGCTCTCCTTCTACGGCTGGGGCCTTTACCTGGAGCTTCATGAACAATGAAACCACACTCCATATCTCAACACCGCTGTTTACGGGTGGTTCATCGGATTTTACAATCGTAACACTTAATGAAACAAATCTTATTGTTTCTCAAACAATGACAATTGCACCGTTACCACCGACCACGGTTCAAGTTACATTTGTACATCCTTAACTCAAGTATTTTCCAACGATAGGAACTCTTCTTCCAATACCAAATGCCTTGCAGCTTACCCGGATGATCGGGCAGAATTGATTTCTCTTATATTCATTCGTATTGACCAATTTTAGAATTCGGTCTACCAGCTCCTTTTCATATCCTGATTCAATGATCTCTTTGGGACCTTTTCTGAGCTCAATATATTGGTATAAGATCCTGTCCAGCTTCTCATATTCAGGCAGGCTGTCACTATCTCTTTGATTAGGTCGCAACTCCGCAGATGGAGCCTTCGTGATAATATTTTCCGGGATGATCTTTTTCGTTTTATTGATGTACCCGGCAAGCGCATATACCTGCATTTTATAAACATCACCCAGAACGCTAAGTCCCCCCGCCATATCTCCGTACAACGTACCATAGCCTGTTGCCAACTCACTTTTATTGGAAGTGTTGAGGAGAATGTATCCAAACTTATTCGCCACGGCCATTAATAGATTTCCCCTTGTCCGGCTTTGAATATTTTCTTCAGCCACATTAAACGGTTCATCCTTAAAGATGGGCTTCAGCTCACTAAGGAAAGCTTCATAAATATTTTTGATTGGAACGATATCATATGGATTGCCAAGATTCTTGCTCAACTGCTCCGCATCTGTTACAGAGTGCGAAGAGGAGTACCGGGAAGGCATCAGCAATGCCCTTACGTTATCTTTTCCCAACGCTTCGGCGGCAAGCGCCTGCGTCACTGCGCTGTCAATCCCTCCGGAAGAGCCCATTACGGCTTTTTTGAAGCCCATCTTTCCGAAATAATCCTTTATCCCAAGGATAATTGCATGATAGATCTCGTCAATATTTTTTTCCCCTGAGAGGTATTCAATAGTGTCTATGTCATTGCCAACTTCAAAAGCAGAATAATAATAGGTTTCTCGTTTACCGCCATCCAATGTTCCCGAATTGAATTCTTCATTGTGCTTTAAAAGTTCATCCAATTCAAAGACCGCGTAGTCCTCCTCAAAATATTTCATCTCCTTCACCCTGCATCCATTGACGTTGTAAACGAGGCTGCCGCCGTCAAAAACGATTTCTGTTTGTGATCCTACCGTGTTGCAATAAAGCATCGGCATCTTGTACTTCAACACATGTGCTTTTACAATACTGTTCCTTACAATATCCTGTGCGTAGTTGTAAGGCGAGGCGGAAAGATTGATCATCACATCGGGGTGGAAGGGCATCAGCTGTTCCATCGGAGTAACGCGATAAAGGGGATTGTCACCCATGTTCCAGATATCCTCGCAAATTGTAACCGCCAATCTCTTGCCCTTGAACTCAATCGTTTGCCAATCGTAAGCGGGCTCAAAATAGCGATATTCGTCAAAGACGTCATAATTAGGTAGAAGTGTTTTATGTATCTCCGCCTTTATCTCTTTTTCGTACAACAAGAAAACCGCGTTAAAAAGATCCTTCCCATCCAGCTGTGAATTGCGGGCAGGACTTCCTATTAACACGCCTATGGTGTCCGCATACTGTTTGATGATGTCAATTGACTCGTAACACTTATTGATGAAGTCATCGAATTCCAGAAAGTCTCTTGGAGGATAACCGCAAATACAAAGCTCAGAAAAAACAACCAGGTCGGCATTCTGTTGCTTTGCCCACCCTATGCCGTCAATGATCTTTTCCCTATTCCGTTCAAAATTTCCGATATGATAGTTCTGCTGCGCTAATGCGATCTTCATGCTGCAAATTTACGAAACCCCTATCCCGTAAAGAGGAGTATAGAGAAATTTTTAATACACTCCTTTACCTTCGCAACATTTACAAACTTGTTACGTTTATCTCACTATGAAAAAAATCGGCTGGGGTTTATTGATCGCTCTTGCGGTTTGGAGCTGTAATAATAACAGCAACGGTCCCGATGTTTCAGGGATAAAGGTGGAGTTGAAGCTTGAACGATTTGAAAGGGGGTTTTTTGCTGTTGATACCAACAATATTGGGCCAGGATTGATAAAAACGCATGACGAGTTCCCGGACTTTTATCCTGACTTCATGCAAAACATCCTGGGCGTGAGTGGGAACCCTGCTGATACGACTACTCTTTCGGTGACAAAAAATATCCTTCGCAGCTATGGTTCATTTGCGGCAGAACTCGAAAAAAAATTCAGTAATACAAGCGCTCTTGAGAATGAATTGAGACATGACTTTCAATTCGTGAAATATTATTTTCCCAATTATAAGATACCGGCGCTCGTTACTTATGTCGGTCCACTGGATGCACCGGGAGTAGCGTTGACAAGAAATCGTATCGCCATCGGGTTGCAGCAGTATGCGGGGAAAGATTTTCAGGGCTACCAGGTCAATGAAGTGCAGCAAATGTATCCCGCCTATATTTCACGGAGGTTTGATGCCGCCTACATTCCAGCCAATTGTATAAAGGCCATTACGGATGATCTTTTTCCTGAGAGAAGTGCAGGCAAACCCTTAATTGAACAAATGATCGAAAAGGGAAAGCAATGGTGGCTTCTGGATAAACTGATGCCCGCCACTGCGGATTCTTTAAAAACGGGATACACGCAAAAGCAATTGAAATGGTGCAAAGAAAATGAAGGGTTGATCTGGAATTACTTTGTCACAAGCGAAAATCTCGAAGCAATCGAGCCCGACATAATACAAAACTATATTGGCGAATCGCCCACTACGCAGGGGATGCCCCAGGCCTCGCCAGGAAATATCGGGCAATGGATAGGATGGCAGATCGTAAAGAAGTTTGTTGGAGAAAATTCATCTCTTAGGCTGGCAGAGATTATGAATACACCACCCAGGAAAATTCTTACGGAAGCAAAATATAAACCGAAGTAATTAATTAAGAGGGAAAACAAAAGAGCCGGTTTCAGCTCAATTACCTTTGAAAGGAACGATCATTTCAAATTCAGGGATATTTATCTCGAGAAACTTTTTGTTGATGAGATTCTCCATTTGATAAGTGCCACGCATTTTTCCCATTTCAGTCCGCAGGTTGCAGCCGCTAACATACTGGTATCTTTCGCCAGGTTGTAAGATCGGCTGAACTCCAACAACCCCTTCACCCTCTACTTCACGATAACTGCCATTACTATCGAAAATATTCCAGTGGCGGCGATGCAGTTTTACAGGAAAGGAGTTATGATTTTCAATTGTGATCCTGTAAGCAAACATAAACTCCGACTGCAAAGGGTTACTGTAATCCGGTTGGTAAAATGTTTCGACGCTTACCTGTACACCTTCTGAGATCATGCTTGTCATAAGGGAGGTTTTGTGTAAATGTAGCCAAACAATTTGAAAACGCGAACATTTAGGAATTGGGAAATGATTATTGTCAATTTTACAGTTTTAACCTCTTTGCTTCACTTTTTTATATTTCACTATTTTCACGGCCTGAAATTTAAAATTGATACTATGAAAATAGCAGTAGCCAAGGGCGACGGGATCGGACCTGAAATAATGGACGCTGTTTTGAAAATCTTTGAAGCCAACAACGTCCCGCTTGAATATGAATTCGTCGACATGGGTAAATGGGTTTTTGACAAGGGCTATAGCAACGGGATGACGCCCGAAGCCAAACAAACTATTGAAACGTTAGGACTACTTTTTAAAGGACCGATGGAAACGCCAAAGGGAAAGGGTGTAAAAAGTATAAATGTTACTGCAAGGAAAACATGGAACACATATGCCAACAAAAGAACTTTTCAAACCCTGCATGGTGTAGATACGGTTTTCAGCAAAGCAGGTATTTTTATTGATGTAACCGTAGTGAGAGAAAATATCGAGGACACTTATGGGGGTATAGAACACATGCTGACCTATGACGTAGCATTAAGCAGGAGATTTATCACGAGGCCGGGAAGTTTGCAACTTATCCATTATGCATTTGAAATGGCAAAGCAAAAAAATGCAAAGCGCATTACTTGCGGACACAAGGCAAACATCATGAAGATCACCGATGGACTTTTTTTGGATTGTTTTTACGAAGTTGCAAAAGAGTATCCTGAGCTAAAAGCCGATGACGTAATTGTGGATGATCTGTGCATGAAACTTGTAACAAAACCGGATACGTTCGATGTAGTCGTCCTTACGAATTTGCAGGGAGATATCGTGAGCGATCTGTGTGCTGGTTTAGTCGGTGGACTTGGTTTCGCACCTTCAGCGAACATCGGCGATCACATTTCTATTTTTGAAGCCGTACATGGAACAGCCCCTGACATCGCAGGAAAAAATATTGCCAATCCAACTGCTTTGTTATTAAGTGGTCTCTCCATGTTACTACACGTGGGCCTGACTGAAAATGCGGCCGTTATTGAGAATGCTTTACTCTATACACTGGAGAGCGGAGTCCACACAGGTGATTTTGGAAATAAATCAAAACTTTCGGTCAATACCACTCAATTTGCCGAAGCCATTATAGGCAATTTTGGAAAAAAGCCGAAGGCCAACGCGAGGAAAGTCATTCCCAACATGCCGGGCACGCCTACTCCATTTAAACTGGAAAAAAATCCAATGATGGTTTCAAAGGAGCCGGTCAACGAAAAAATCGTTGGTGTTGATCTTTTTATTGAAAGCGACGAACAACCCGGTGTGATAGCTCAAAAATGTCAGCGACATGCTGGAGTAAAGTTCAAATTGATAAATCTCAGCAACCGCGGTACCCAGGTTTGGCCAACCGGCTCAGTCTACACGAATCTCGTTAATCAATACAACGTTCGCTTTGAAAGTTTAAATGACGAAGAGCTCAACCAACAGGATATTATCGGCCTTTACGTAAGTATGAGCGGTAATTTTAAGATCTGCTCTTTTGAACTATTAAATATGTGGGGCGATAAAAAAGGCTTTAGTCTTGCGCAGGGGCAATAGTGTGCGTGGGCAATGGTGAATGGTCAATCGATGGATTCACCTCAGACCTTTCTTGTTTGAGAATAACCATTATTTTTCAGCCATTGCAATACTTTTTCTCTCTGGTCGCCCTGGATAATGATTTCACTATCTTTTGCCGAACCTCCAGTGCCGCAAAATGTTTTTAATTTCTTTCCTAGTTCCTGAAGGTCTTCGTCCGTGCCCATAAATCCCTCGATCAATGTAACGGCTTTTCCCGACCGGTGTTTTGTATCTAATCTTATTTTCAATTTCTGTTGTGCTGCCGGTAACGTTTCAATACTCTCATTCTCCTCTTCGAAACGAAAATTGGGATCAGTACTATAAACAAATCCCCTGTTATCGGGTTTCTTTTTTGACATTTGAACTCCTGTTTTATTTATTGATCATAGCTTTCAAACTCAAATCGAGGCTTTTTGCCTGGTGAATCAACGCACCGATACTCACATAATCAACTCCCGTTTTCGCATATTCTTCTATATTATCCAAATTGATCCTACCGCTGGCTTCTGTTTCAAACTCACCTTTTATCAAGTTCAAGGCCTCTTCAATTTGTGATGGGCTGAAATTGTCAAGCATAATTCGAAATACTCTTTTCCTTCCCACCTCGACTACCTTTCTAACGTCATCAAGATTCCTGGTCTCCACTTCAATCTTTAATCCTGGTTTTACTGTTTGTACATAATCATAAGCTCGTTCCACAGCTTTTTGGAGACTTCCACAGTAGTCGATATGATTATCTTTCAACATGATCATATCATACAGCCCGAAGCGATGATTAACTCCCCCGCCAATTCTCACAGCTTCTTTTTCCAGCAATCTGAAATTTGGAGTTGTCTTTCTTGTGTCCAGTACTTTTGTTTTATATCTCTCGATTTTGTCTGTATATTGTTTGGTTAAGGTTGCAATACCACTCATACGTTGCATGCAATTCAACACCAACCGTTCGCATTTTAAAATAGTGTGCACAGAAGCGGCTACCTCAAAAGCCGTTTCTCCATTTTTCATCTCTTCCCCGTCTTTTTTGAAGGCCACGAAAGTTGAAGAAGGTTCTTTATAAAGAAATATTTCACGGGCAACGTCCAGCCCAGCCAATATGCCGGCCTGCTTTATTTTTAATACTGCCTTCCCCTTGGCGTCTGCAGAAATGCACGACAGCGTGGAATGATCACCATCCCCTACATCTTCGTGTAATGCATCATCTACCAGCCGATGCAGAACCTCTATAAAATTTTTCATAGCGCAAAAATAAAAAGTCCCGCTGATGGCGGGACTTTATTCATTTATGATAAGCCTGTCAGACGGATTGGAATCGGAGTGTCTTGATGAAGTCTTTGCCCGACATCGTCTTCATAAAAATAGTCGTACGGTAATTTCCGGACTTGGTCTGAAGTGTACCTACACAAAATTGACCGCCATTCTGATCGCCTTTGTGCTTTACTTCAAAAGTTTTCACTTCGTTGTTATCAAAAAAATCTTTAAGAATGAGAATGGCCTGTGCCTTGCTGTAATTATTGCTTTTATCAGGCAAAGTGATCTCAACATTTTCATCCAAATACTTGCCTATTTCGGTGGCCTTACCGTCTTTCAGCGCATCGATCACATTATCCAGGTTTGAGGCCTGGTTCGTGAACGAAACCATAGCCAGGCCTAGAAAAATTGTAAGGGTAGAAATAAAACTTTTCATATGAATTTGTTTTTCACGGTCACTGGGAACGAAAAATGTGCCACAGTCAACCGTTTTAAAATAGGAATACTAAAATAATAAAAACAATAAGCTTTTCATAGAGAATGGGTTAATTCGTTAAATAAAGTAGTTTTACACGGTTTAGCGGGTAATTACTATCTGAA
>DASYSW010000475.1:0-5871 GCA_036002905.1 Chitinophagaceae bacterium | reverse complement strand
GGTTTCTACAAAAACTAACCTCTCCTGTTACGGAGAGGTCTTTTATTTAATGCCCACGTGCTACTTGCCAATTTCCACTCGCTATTTTCCACTAGCCATTCGCCTACTTCATGCAACGCGCCAGTTCATCCCTGCTGCTATTGTAGCTGAACAGATCCGATAATGTATAGTAATTTGACTGGTCAACAACTTTGTCATACCCAAGCTTAGCGAGTTGAAGTTTGTTACTTTCAAAATTGAATAAACGTAAGAGCTGCTTGAACTGAGCCGTCGTAAAATAATTTCCGCCGATAATTTGCTCGGCCGATGTCATTCTATTGGTTTCAAAGTTCTCCTTGCTGATCGCCCATAATACCCGATCGAATTCGTCATTGTCTATCGCTCTTGAATAGACGTTATCAGGCGTGAAGTGATAATAACGGTTCCGTGGTTGCCAGGTGTCTCCAAAACTCCGTGTCCTCATCCTGGTTTCATTCATTGTTATGGCACCGCAATCATCGATCGCAATGAGTAAACCGGTTCCCGGTTTTAAAAGGACTGAACTGTTAAACAAAACATCGCAGTCTTTCCCTCCGAATTCAACATTGCCATTGTATGATTGCTGGTAAACCTTTACATCATGGTATGTTGGTTCAAGATTGCTGATCATGATAGAGTTTGAGCCAATGTCAAAACACTTTCCGTCTACGATCACAACGATCGGGGATCTGTCCGCCGATTTTACCGTCAGTGAAGCTGTTGGTCTGAAACCAGATGCAAAAACAGACGTAGTCAAAAGAACAGAAGTCAGAAGAGTAAAAATTGTTTTCATACTATTTGTGTTTTAATAGAATAACGGCCATCTGGTAATTACCGGCAAAAGAACCATCAAGGCCAAGTTTGTTTTTATCCCGATAACTATCGGGACCGGTGGCAATCTGATCGAGGATGTCTTTTAATTTCTTCATCGTTTATCAATTTGCTTTGAAAATTCAAAGCATATGCCACCATATCAAAAAATCCCGAAAGAAAACGTTAAAGGAAAATGTTTGATCAAAATGAAAAAATAAATCCTTTGGAAACTCGTTTCCAGAAAGAGTTTGGTGGTGGAGGACGTTTTTGTTAAAGAATTAATGCCGATTGTCCTTGTGAAAAAAACCTGGTTGCCGCATCCATAAAACTGATTAAACAATAACTTGTAAAAAAATTAACAGGATGCGAATTAAACCCCTCCGCTTTTTTATTGCCTGCGTAGTTACCTTATCCATAGGCTTTTCCTTGTGCGGCCAAATACGGATAAACAATTACGACAAGGAATGGAAACAGGTTGATGCCTTCATGAGGAAGGGTTTGCCAAAATCTGCATTAACCCAGGTCACTAGAATTTACCAACTCGCCAAAAAAGATAAACAGGAAGCGCAGGTCATCAAGTCCCTTATTTACATAACTGGATTGCGAAACGAGGTAACAGAGAATGACACAAAAGTTATCGCTGACCTGGAGAAAGAAACGACTACAGCCACTGAATCCGCCAAATCCATTTTAAATAGTTTGCTTGCTGAACTTTACTGGCAATATTTTCAGCAGCATCGCTGGCAATTATATAACAGAACAAATACAGAAGCTTTTCGACAGGAGGACATAGCCACATGGACAGCAGATGATCTGCACAAAAAGATCGGGGAACTTTATTTGAGATCCATTAAAAATTCGTCCTTTCTTCAACAGGCGAAATTAACCCCGTATGACGCGATTATTTCAAAAGGAAATGTTCGTCATCTTCGTCCAACACTGTTTGATCTGCTTGCACATCGTGCACTCGATTATTTTAAGAATGATGAGAGGAATATAACCAAACCGGCGTACGCTTTTGAGATCAACCAGCCTTCGGCATTTGATCCGGCAGCGGATTTTATCCATCACAAATTCGAAACGAAAGATTCATTGTCTTTACAACAAAAAGCGTTGCTTCTATACCAGCAACTGATCTCCTTTCATTTAAATGATGCCAAACCGGACGCACTGATCGATGTCGACATTGAAAGAATTGAATTCGTTAATGAAAAAGGCGTGCAGGAAAACAAGAAGGAACTATACCTCCTGGCCTTAAATCATATTACGCACCAGTATGAAAATATCCCCGCTGCGTCACAAGCGTCGTATTTAGTCGCTGCGCAATACAATGAAGACGCAAATTCCTATCAGCCCTACGGCGATACACTGCATCGATACGACAGGGTCAAGGCAAAAGAAATTTGCGAAAAGATATTGTCGCAAAATGATTCATCTGAGGGAAAGATCAATTGTTATAACCTGTTAAATGAGATCAACAAAAAGGATCTGCAGTTCTCTATTGAAAAGGTGAATATCCCTGGCCAACCGTTTCGGGCGTTGATTCAATATAAAAATACCAGCCAGCTTTATTTGCGATTGGTCAAAGCTGATGGAAGCTTGAAAAATGAACCAGGGTATTATTACGAAGATAAATTCTGGAACAGGTTGACAACTGCAGTTCCAGTCCGCAGCTGGGACCAAGGCCTACCTGGAGCCGGCGACTTTCAAAAACATTCTGCTGAAATAAAAATAAACGCTTTACCTGCGGGCAGTTATTTCTTATTAGCAAGCACGGAAAAGAACTTCAGCGTAAAGAACTCGTTGCTGGGAGCAAGGCGATTTTACGTTTCAAATATCAGTTTTATAAACAATGGCCCGGATTATTTTCTCCTTCATCGTGAAACGGGTCAACCACTGGTAAATGCTTCAGTCCAGGTTTGGGAAGAACAGTATGATTACAAGACTTCTAAAAGTAAGAACGTAAGATTTGGAAGTTACAATGCTAATGAACTGGGGTTTTTCAGCATTGAATTGCCGAAGGAACAGCCTTATGGGTCGCATGAATTTCAACTTGATATTAGTTATGGAGGCGAGCATTTATTTATGAGCGATAATTTGAGCAATTACTATTACTATCCCGGTGGGAAAACCGACAATAATGCTGGTACATTTACCTTTCTTTTTACAGACCGTTCCATTTACCGCCCTGGACAAACTATGTTTTTCAAAGGTCTTGTAATTAACCGGAGTAAGAGGGATAGGAAAGATGACATACGAACCACCTTTGAAACAATGATCTATTTGCGTAACGCAAATCACGAGTTGATAGATTCTTTGAAAGTGACAACAAATGACTACGGTTCGTTTTCTGGCAGATTCCAGTTGCCCCAGTCAGGATTAAACGGCGAGTATACTCTTTTAATAAGAGACGGCCAGGGATCGGCCAATATTTCCGTAGAAGAATACAAGAGGCCTAAATTCTATGTTGACTATGAAAACCTAAAAGAAACATATAAAGTCAATGACAAAATAAAGGTTACCGGTTTTGCAAAAGCCTATGCAGGAAATAATATTGACAATGCCACCGTAGTATATCGCGTGGTCCGTCAGCCAAGGTTTATTTATGATTGGCTGTTTTGGCGCTGGTGGCAACCTCCAACGAGGGAAATGGAGATCGTACACGGCGAGATTAAAACGGGGACAGATGGAAAGTTTGAAATAGAATTTGCTGCCATCCCTGATCTGACCATTGACAAAAAATTCGACCCCGTATTTGATTACAGAATTTATGCCGACGTAACAGATATCAATGGAGAAACAAGAAGTGGAGAATCTCTTGTTAGTGTTAGTTATAAATCTTTACTCCTTGAGGTCATTGTTCCGGAAAAATTACCGGTTGATACTCTCAAAAACATTACCATCAGCACAACAAATATGGCTGGTGAATTTCAGCCGGCAAGTGTCACCGTGACCATTTCAAAACTGAAAGAAGAAACAAGATTGATAAGAGCCCGTTTTTGGCAAAGGCCCGATCAGTTCGTGATGAGCAAAGAGGAATACATCAAACTCTTTCCTTATGATGAATACGATAACGAGACTGACCGTAAGAGCTGGGCAAAAGAGAAGCAGGTGTTTGAAAAGACAGATTCGTCAAGAAAGAATACAGCATTCACAATAAAGAATACAGAATGGGTAGCAGGATACTATTTAATCGAAGTAACTACAAAAGACAAAGATGGACAAGAAGTAAAGAATGTGAAATACGTTGAACTATATGATGACAAATCAAATAAATTAGAGCGCCCGGCATACTTGTGGACTGACGGAAGCAAGCCGATTGAACCGGGAGAAAAAACAACGGTTAGGGTCGGAACTTCTGCAGAGAATATTTATTTGATTCAGCAAACAGACAGGTCAGATTGGGACAATGAACCGCAAACGGCAAACTATAAACAAGAAACTCTCAATAACGAAAAGAAAACCTTTGAGTTTTCAGCGACCGAATCCGATCGCGGAGGTTATGGAGTAAATTATTTCTTTGTAAAGAACAATCGCTTTTATCAATTTGCTGACGTCATAAAGGTTCCATGGACAAACAAAGACTTGAAAATTGAATATGCTACTTTTAGAGAAAAAACCTTGCCTGGCAGTGAAGAAAAATGGAAAGTAAAGATCACCGGGTATAAAAACGAAAAAGTAGCAGCAGAAATGCTCGCAAGCATGTACGATGCTTCGCTGGATCAATTCAGATCTCATAATTGGTACAATCCATCCCTCTGGCCAACGTACCTCGATCACCTAAGATGGATCGGCAATTACAACTTCGCATCCATAGAGTCCGATCAATCAACGCCAGGGAATGCTGCAAATAAACTTCTATTTAAAGAATATGATAGAATTGTAAGCGCATTATACTATAATAATTCTTTTAGTATGGGCTATGGTAACAGCCCCTATTATAACCCATACAACGGGATAGTTGTTAGAGAAGCTGAAATATCTGCGAACGCTGCAGCTGATACGGTGGCCCTTACCAGTGTTAATGATCCTTCCAAGGTTATTCAATATAAAGTGGTCAAAGCAGGCACCCGGAAATACGTTGACTATAGAAACAAGCCCGACAGCAATGTCACCGCTCACAATGGAACTCAGCAGGCCCCCGAAGTACAGATCCGCAAAAACTTCAATGAAACCGCTTTCTTCTTTCCTGACCTGTATACAGATTCATTAGGAGCCGTCGAGTTTTCTTTTACCGTGCCGGAAGCATTAACAAAATGGAAACTGCAGACGTTTGCGCAAACAAAGGACCTGGCTATTGGTTTATCGACAAAAGAAGTCGTTACACAAAAACAGTTGATGGTTCAACCAAATGCGCCACGATTCTTTCGCGAGGGAGATAGGATGGAATTCAGTGCCAAGGTCGTTAACCTGACCGATTCGGAATTTACAGGCCAGGCACAATTACAATTATTCGACGCTACCACCAACCAGTCCGTAGATGGATGGTTCCAGAATATGTTTCCCAATCAATACTTCACAGTAGCGGCCGGGCAAAGCGAAGTAGTAAAGTTTCCCATCCAGATTCCTTATTTATTCAACAAGGCACTGACATGGAGAGTTGTTGCAAGAGCGGGAGCCTTTTCCGATGGCGAAGAGGATGCAATGCCTGTTTTAACCAACAAAACTTTGGTCACGGAAACGTTGCCGCTAAACATGAAAGGAAGTGGAAAAAAGAATTTCCGATTTGAAAAACTTCTTAATTCCTCCCCTATTGGGGGAGGCCAGGAGGGCGCCTCTGAAACTCTTCAAAACTATTCCCTCAGTGTTGAATACACCACAAATCCTGCCTGGTATGCAATACAGGCTCTTCCCTATTTGATGGAATATCCTTACGAATGTGCAGAACAAACCTGGAATCGTTACTATGCAAACTCGCTGGCAGGCATGATCGCCAATTCTTCACCACGCATCAAACAAATATTTCTCCAATGGGCAAACTCTTCGAAAGCCTCCCCTGTCGGGGAAGGTTTGGTGGGCGCCCTTCACAAGAACCAGGAA
>DASYSW010000474.1:0-6654 GCA_036002905.1 Chitinophagaceae bacterium | reverse complement strand
CAATGCGGATATTATTATAACAGGCAGGGTAGCCGATCCCTCATTGTTTCTCGCGCCAATGGTTCATGAATTTTCATGGTCATTAAATGATTACAACTTATTGGCGAAGGGAACGGTGATAGGTCATTTGCTGGAGTGTGCAGGACAGATCACAGGTGGGTATTTTGCTGATCCCGGAAAAAAGGATGTTCCGGATATCAGTCATCTGGGTCATCCTTTTGCAGAGGTTTTTGCAAACGGCTCGGGCACGATCAGCAAGGTGGCCGGAACCGGGGGCATTATTAATTTGCAAATAGCAAAAGAACAATTGTTATATGAAGTCGTGAATCCCTATGAATATGTTACTCCCGATGTGACAGCGGATTTTACAACTGTCTCTTTGGAAGAAAAAGGAAGGGATCGCATTCGAATAACCGGCGGCTCCGGCAAAACAAAACCCGGAACCTATAAAGTGAGTGTAGGCTACCACGCGTTTTACTTGGGTGAAGGTGAAATTTCTTACGCCGGCAACAATGCGCAGGCTAGGGCACAACTGGCAGCTTCGATCATCACAGAGCGTTTGAAAGATTCGTTTCCTGCTCTCCAAATCGATTATATCGGCAGCACTTCTGTTCATTATACATCGTTTAAGAATAGTAACGTGCCTTACGAGACAAGATTAAGAGTGGCAGCAAAAGCCGATAGTTTTGATAAGGCAGCCATTGTTGGTGAGGAAGTCGAAGCTTTATATACCAATGGTCCGGCCGGTGGAGGTGGAGTCAGGAAATACGTGAACGAGGTCATAGGGATTGTGTCGACTTTGATTGAAAAGGAAAAAGTTCAGTCTGCAATAACATTGTTCCACTCGTGAAGATAAAATTGTACGATATAGCTCATAGCCGCGCGGGCGATAAAGGCAATACTCTTACTTTATCCTTGATTCCGTACAAAGAAGAAGATTTTCTTTTGCTCTGTAAACAAATTACCGTTGATAAAGTGAAGGAACATTTGAAGGAAATTGTAAAAGGCGATATTGTTCGCTACGAACTACCAAACATTTCTTCTTTGCTTTTTGTGTGCCAGCAGGCGTTGGCCGGTGGTGTCACAACCTCCCTGTCATTAGACACCCATGGAAAATCACTAAGCTACGCATTGTTAGAGATGGAGATTGAAGACTAAAAAAGAACATGGCCTTATGTTCCTTATGTGGTTCAACGTATTTATTCGACAAGCCGGTATGAAACAGGCTTCGCGGGTAAACGATCTTATGAAAAGTTTGCTGAAAATAATTCCGTTTGAATTCTTTCAGCTTTCTGTAACCGGCAAAGTAAATGTGAACGTAGAACCTTTGCTTTTTTCACTTTCTACCCAAATTGTTCCATTGTGCCTGTTAATAATTTCACTGGCGATAAAAAGGCCGATGCCAAATCCGGGGTATGTTTGTTCTGTTTTTCCTTCAACACGATAAAAGCGCTCGAATATTTTTTCATGGTCCTTTTTATCAATTCCAATTCCGTGGTCCCTGACACTTATTGATATTATCTTTTGAGAGGGTTGGTGAACGTCTACTTCAATTGAATTGGTTCTTGGAGAATATTTTATTGCATTTGTCAAAAGGTTTAGCAGTACCTGCCCGATACGGTCTTTGTCTCCGAATAATTTGCAATCAGCGCTATTCTTAATGAGGATCTCATGTCTCGTTGTTTGCCGAACGTCATCTACAGTTTCTTTGACAAGATCATTGACATCAAAGTTTTGCATTTTTAATTCAAGCTTACCGGAATCAATCCTTGAAAGATCCAGCAACTCGGACATAAGCCGGTTCAATTTTATTATCTGCTTGTCAATAGTAGATAAAGACGTTTGTATCGTATGAGACGAGATGTTTTTTTTGTTTGCATCATAGTCCCTGAACATAGTTAGCAAAAGTTGGACGTAACCCTTTATGGAAGTAACAGGTGTTTTTAGTTCATGACTCGCCATCCGGATAAAATCATCTTTGCGTTGTTCGTGCATTTTTGTTTCGTGAATATCGATACAACTGCCGATGAACCCTTCAAATTTTGCTTCTGCTGAATACCGCGGAATGCCTGTTTCCCGTACCCACCGGTATTCCCCATCCTCTCTGCGAAACCTGTATTCCAGCGAATATTCTCTCCGCTGCGAAAATGCATCTTCAAACACTTCGAAGCATCGCATATAATCGTCAGGATGCATCCCTTCGATCCATCCATATCCCAGTTCTTCGTCCTTTTTCCTTCCGGTAAACTTCAGCCATCCTTTATTTACAAAATTGCATTGCTTAAGCTCATCTGTCATCCAGATCATCACCGGGGCGCTATCGGCCACCTCCCTGAATTGTTCTTTACTTTTTTCAATTTCCATTGTAAAGCGGCGCAGGTTGTCTTTCATCCTGATGATTGCAGCTCCCAATACGTCATCTTCGCTACGCGGGTCAAAGGGAACATTAAAATTCCCTTTGCCGATGGCGTCAGCGGCATCAGCAAGTTGTTTATTATGGGCATCGATTTTTGAAATGGATTCTCCCAGGCTCCCGATCACGTCAGGCGAAACATTTTTTATCGGGACACCGGTTATGCCCCTTGCGATTTTCTGTGCCGCTTCGTTAAGGCCTGATAGCATCCCGGTAATTACTTGCGTGGTGTAAAGCATGATCCCAAATACAACTACAACCGCAATCGCGAGAAAAGCAAGGGCAGATTGTTTCCTAAGTACTTCCTTGTTATAAATGGCGTTCATACTCGCCTGCACGCGCCTGATGATATCCTGTTGAAGACTTTTTAATTGGTCAATCCCATCGCCGGAAATTCTCCACCAGGTCTCTGCATCATACAGACTGTCAAAGTAAAATTTTTGGAAAGTCTTTGTTGTATATCGCATTGTTGGTCTCAAGGCTGTGTTTTGGGATGCTCGTTTATATTCGTCAACGACAGGCCGCGAAGCTTTTGTCAGAAGTTCTATCTCGTAACTTTTATAGATGTCAAATATGCCCGAGAGGCCATACAGCGTGCCTACCATATTTTTCTTCGTGTACAGCACATTGTAAAAATTGGACCTGATGATCCCAAGATAAGTCACCATTTCTGACAGGATCTTCTGTGTAACGAGATCGTTAAAGACCGGTTTTAAATACATATTGTTACTGACCGGCAACACAACATTCAATGTGTTCAACCTGAAAATAGTGGTGGTATAATATTGCATTACGACGTCCTGTGAAGTACCCCTGTCAATAGCTGAACGAACACCTTCAAGGTTCCTGAGAGAAGTATAGTCCTCAAAATTCCTGAGGATCGAATCATTTCTTTGATCAAGTTTTTTTATAGCAAGATCTGTGACCAGCCTTTGGGCGTCCATCTCCGTACGGGAAACCGAATCTTTTTTAAGAGCAAACGCAAAACTATGCCTGCGTTCCATCTGCAAACTACCGATCAAATCTGCGATATCAGCCGATTCATCGATCCGTTCAATATAACCCTGGATCAGCTCAACGTTTTTTGTTTTGTCGCGGTAAATTCCTATCGACAGGTAGACAATAAGAAGGATAGGAAAGAGCGTGAGTAGTAATAATTTTGTTGTTAGTGGAAGTCGTCTGAAAAAATTGTTCATGGTCAAGTTCGTTTAAAAATTCAACCATTACCCTTCCGTTATTTTTGAATTATGAATGAGGCGGTCAATCTTTGAAAGTATGTCCTGCATGTCAAATGGCTTCGAAATAAATTCATCGGCGCCTGCCTGGAGACAAATTTCCTTCGCGTTTGGATGGGCAGAGATCATAATGACGGGTATGTGGGCAATCGAAGTGTCTTTCTTAAACTCGCTACAAAGGTCAGTTCCATTCACTCCTGACAAAAGCATGTCCATGATGACCAGGTCAACATCGTCATTTTTCAATATATCATAAGCATGTTCGGCTCTTTCCGAGACGGAGACTGAATATCCCTTGTATTCCAGCATCATCTTGATCATTGTCCCGATATCCGGATCATCATCTAAGACCAATATTTTTTCTTTTCTATCCATGGTTATTCCGTTTTATTGCCCCAGGGCTGGTAATGTGAATGTAAAAACTGAGCCAATTCCTTTTTCGCTGATCAGACCGATGGTTCCTCCATGACGGTGTATAATTTCTTTTGCTATGAATAATCCTATTCCAAAGCCGGGAAAAGTCTGCTCTTCCTTTCCGCCGACCCGGTAAAAACGTTCAAATATTCTCTCGTGATCTTTTTCATCAATGCCGATACCAAAATCCTTTACGCTTACCGAAACACAATTTTTTTCTGATTGCTGGATCCACACCTCCACCTTGTCAGAGTTCGGAGAATATTTGACCGCATTGGTAAGAAAATTGATCAGCACCTGGCCAATCCGGTCTTTGTCGCCATCTACGTCACATTCAAAATCGTGAAAAATATTGATGTTATGTTTTGAATTTGTGTAGAGGATATCCTGCACTGTTTCGATCACCAGTTCATTTAAATTGAATAGTTCCTTATTAAGGACAAGCATACCAGCTTCAATTTTCGACAGGTCAAGCAGTTCCGACATCAGCCTTGTCAGCCTTGTGATCTGTTTGTCGACGCTTACAAGTGATGACCTGACCAATAAAGGAGATACTTTGCTTTCATCCTCTTTTAATGCAGCCAAAATGAGCTGCGTATATCCTTTTATGGAAGTGACAGGTGTTTTCAGTTCATGGCTTGCCATTTTTATGAAATCACTCTTCAGCTTGTCCGCCTCATTCAGTTTCCTGAGTTCTTCTGTTTGCCGCATGCTTTGTGTAATATCCTGCACCGTTCCAATGATCCTGAAAAGATCGCCCTGCTCATTCAAAATGATTTTTGCTGCTCCGCGAAGGATTTTTTCAGAACCATCCGGTAGGGTGATGGAGTAGTCAAGAGGAGGGCTGTCCAATACCGTTGTTCCATTAGCATGGAATAAACGACGGGCTTCTGCAATATATTCTCTCATTCGTTCGGTTACGCTTTTTGCACCTTTGTGCAACATCCGTTCAGTAGCCTTTTCTATTGTCACTGCAAATCGTTGCTCCCCGTATCCGTATATCGAGAACATTTCATCCGACCATAAGACCTCGTTCTTCCCCATGTTCCATTCCCAGTTCCCCAGGTGGGCTATCTGTTGTGCCTCGCTTAACTGTTGATTTTTCTCGCTGAGTTCTTCCGTTCGCTGCCTTACTTTTTCTTCAAGGCTCATGGACAGTTTCCGATACTTCTCCTCACTTTTCCTCAATGCAGCCTCGACTTCTTTTATCTTTCTAATATCCTGCATAAAGGCAATTCCTTTTTCCTTTGAGCCCGTAAGCATAGCATATCCTACAAGACTTGTGACGATTTCTCCACTTTTACTAACATATTGCGTCTGGTAAGGAGCGACCGTTTTGCCCTCCACGGCTTGCTGTACTTTTTCTTCATGCATTGGTGCATCTTCAGGCAACGTAAATTTTCTCCAGCTTAATTTGCCCTCTTGCATTTCCTGCCGTGTATAGCCCATTAAGTTTAAAAATGAGTCGTTCGCATCGTATATTTCTCCGCTAATATGCCAAAAAGCAACAGGCAACACGTTCGAGTCAAATAAAAATCTAAAACGCTCCTCACTTTGCCTGACCTTTTCATCAACAGTTTTTTGTTCGTGAATGTCCATGCTGGTGCCAATGAACCCGCTGAATTTTCCGTTGACAAATTGTGGCATTCCATTGTCGACAAACCACCGGTATTCGCCGGTCCTTCCATTTTTCAGCCGCATGGTTAATGTGTAGGATTTTTGACGGCGGGCTGCATCATTCATTATCTCTAATACTTTATCAATGTCACCAGGGTGAATGAATTTTTTCCACGATAACTCTGCAATATTTGTCAACAAAGGAACATTGAAATATTCAAGACCTGTTTTATTGAGAAATGTAGTCTGAAGTTTATCATCCGTCAACCAGACAAAAAGGGGAAATTCAGTCGCCAGCGTGCGAAATTTTTCTTCACTTTCTTCAATTTTTTTTCGCGCTATCACCTGGTCTGTCACTTCAGTCACGACAGCAATGATTCCAGTCCTGTTACCATTAAGATCCTTTATCGGCTCATAGGTACAGTTGTACCAGCCTTTGTATGGCTGGCCGTTTCTCTGGAACTCAAACTGTGCCTCGTTTACAACAAAGGTTTCGCCTTTTAAAAATTTTTCGACTGAGGCCTCATACAGAGCCCTGACGGATTCGTGTGAAATTATTTCGGGAAATATGTCAGTCAGTGTTCTTCCCCTTACTTCGTTCAACGGTTTGCCCCACATTTCCAGCACTCTGTCGTTGGCCGTTTCAACAATAAAATCAGGGCCTTTGTATATTACTATTCCGACAGGAGCTTTTTTGATAAAATACTCCAGTTGCTTTTCATTTTCTTCGATTTTTTTGTGCATTGATAGTTGCGCCATGATCCTCGCCTGCAGTTCCTTGGTGGAAAATGGTTTTACGAGGTAATCATCAGCCCCGACCTGGTAACCTTCAATTCTCGAATCCTCTCCTGCCCGGGCTGTAAGCAAAATCACCGGGATCCGTTCATATTTTTTATCTTCTTTAATAGCTTTTAGCAATTGAATGCCATCCATGACAGGCATCATTACATCGCTCACCACCAGTTGTGGCGGCAG
>DASYSW010000473.1:0-9813 GCA_036002905.1 Chitinophagaceae bacterium | reverse complement strand
TGTCGCTTTTAATCATATGTCCACTTTATTTTTCCGCGACCTTTTAAAAGTGGCAAAGAATCCAGATCAACCTTAGTTGAAGAAAACCGAATCGAATCCGTGTTATATGTCCCTTCAAACAGCCACTGATTAGACTCACTTTCAGTGAAGTGAAGAGTCGCGGTGTGCTGATTATCCACCCAGGATGTGAGCTCAATAATTTTGTGTTTCATATCCGCTTTGTAATCAAAATCAGCAATGGAGTCATTACTTAGCTGAACCTGGAGACCATTGCCTGGGCTGATTGCTAACTTTTTCCATTTAGCAAGAGTATCACCCGTCACATTTGGCTCTCTGACCAATTGAAAGTCCTTCACATTGAAGATGCCAAATAGCTGCTGATAAGGGGAATGGCGGAAGTTATTAGAATAATTGACTTCGCCTTTCACAATTCTGAAAAGTATGAAACCAATTACGAGGAACTTAAAGGCATGACGGATCCAATAGGCTGTTTTGCCTCTTCGCCATGTTAAAGGAGAAGGTGGTGATAACGAAGCGCTTTGTCTTAAGACAAAAAAATTAAATAGATTTTTTATATCAGGAGTTAATAAATACAAGCAAAAAATGAGCAAATGAAATGATTTCAATTTTATGGGAACATCAAAGCCAATGTTGATCAGTAATACATTTAGCAATACTGGTATTGCGATGAGACAACCTAAAGTCGTTGTCCTTCGAAAAAATAAGAGAAAGGCTGACATGGTTTCAAGCAATCCTCCAAAAAGACTATAGGACTTTGAAGATCCCGTTGAGATCCAAAATAGATTAAACGGATCACTAGAGCCTATAGCAGTTATTAATCGGTTTGCTTGTACATGAAACTGAACACCATCTAGCTTCTCAAAACCATAAAAAAGCAATTCAAAAGCGACAAAATACCTGGCTATCACAAAAACAAAATCAAAAAACAAAAGAGCCCTTTTTTGTTTGAGGAATGTAAACCATACAACCGATCCTAAAATAGCAAAACTGAAAAATGTCAAGAAGCTACATAAGCCCAATAGGAATCTGCCGTCCAAACAAATCCGGGAAATGCCTTGTGCAGAAAGAGTTTATTGATCAACTTCGTGACTGCAATACATACAAAATGCATATTTATCAGGAAGCTATCATCGCCCATAAAAAAAACATAAAAGGGAATATAAAAGGAAAGAGATAGAAATAGAAACCGTGCAATAGCCGATTCTGCGTTTGTTTGGTGTTGGTCCATGTTGTATTAATTCGGTGGAAAGATTGTGGGAAGCTTGAATTTAGAGAAATTTCCCGGAAGGGCGTCATTCCGTTAAGGGGCCTTTATCGATTTGTGGCTTTAAAAAGAAGAGATGGAGTTATCCACCTGGCTCGGACCATAGCATAAGGACGTAGAATTAAAAGCTTTTTGAGCTAAACCAACAGGTTAATCATTATCAAGAAGTTTCTGAGCTATTTCTTCCAGCATCTCTTTCTTTTCTCGCACATATGTTAATCCTGCCTGGTATAGATTACCGATATTCTCAGGCGTCGCTTCATCCATTTCAGAGCATGCCTCTTTTAAACTCGGCTCAAGCCTGTAATAATTCTTTTGGTTCTCCGGCTCGAGTGTAAGATACATTTGCGTTAATTGATACGCGACCGTTTCTGAGTTGCCACTCATTAAAATATCAATGACGGGCTCCAACCATTTTATTTCACCGGCGCGCTTAAAATCATCATAATGGTATTGTTTTTTAACGGAACCTGTCCCGAGAGACACGATGATCATATCGGCAGCGGCGGGCTTATCCTTTTTTTGTGGATCATTAAGCAGTTTTGAGAAATAAAGCTTCCTTGCTTCTGCGTAAGCGCACAGTGCAGGGTTATTTGCAAACATCCCCCCATCAACCAATGAAAAAATTTGTTTGTTTATCGATTTAATGTGGGCAGGCGAAAAATAGGTTGGCGCTGCTGATGTTGCCCTGGCTACATCCCTGACATAAAAATTATAGATGTCATCAGTGCGTGCATCGGCACTTGTCAGAAATATTGCACAACGATCAGTAATGTCATAAGCAGTTATAAGGCTTGGCCTGATCAATTTGTCCAACGTTGCATCGCCAAAATACGTGGTGAGCAACTCATACAATGCATCCTGTGAATATTTTTGGTGCAGGATCCCACCTGCACTTGAAATCTTTTGGGCCGTTGTTCTGTCGAAAATGGCTTCGCCATTTTTTATATACAGGTCCACTGCGTCCTGGGCAGAATATTTTGCTTTGCCGTCATCGCCAGGCATCAGGTAAATACAAGACAAAATTCCACCGGTGCTGGTACCGGCGACGAGGTCAAAGTATTCGCCAAGCTTTCGCCCGGTCCTGCTGCGTCGTTGTAAAATCTTTTCAAGTTGTGCGAGTATTGTTCCCGGGATAATGCCACGAATGCCGCCACCATCAACAGACAAGATTCTTATTTTCTTCGTAAGACAGTTTTGTATATTAAACTTAGAGAAGTTTGTTTGTTTTTACAGAGTATTTTATCTGACGCCTCTCCGTTCGACGACCCATTAGGGCAAAAAAAAGTCCCCACGTGGGGGACTTTCAGAAATAAATTTCGATCACATTGTCATTGCATTTTCAATTGCTTTTTTTACAATGGCCCTTTTAACAGCTCTTCTTACAACCGCTTTCTTAACTGCCCTTCTTCTAAGAGCTTTCTTAACTACTCTTCTCTTAACTGCTTTCTTTACCACTCTTCTTTTAACTGCCTTCTTTGCTACTCTTCTTCTAATTGCTTTTTTTGCTACTCTTCTTCTAACTGCTTTCTTTGCAACTCTTCTTTTAACTGCTTTTTTCGCAGCCCTTCTTCTTGATGTTGCCATTTTTGTTTGAATTTAATGGTTGGTAAAATCGAGTCTACATTTTAAAGGTAAAATCTTTTTTACATTGCTTCCAAATTAGAATTGCCAAAAAAGATAATACTTCGCGCAACAATGTGCAATCATTAGCATCAACTCGCGAGACTTTCGTTCACGCGAATATCAAAAATTAATTTTTATCGACTAATTTCAAACCAACATGTACAAAAATAAAATTACCACGATAGTTTGCGTATTGCTGATTAGTATTAGCATAGTGCTGCAAATACAATGTACAAGTTCTGCGCATAGCTATTTTGTAAGCCAAAATGGAGTTGACGATAACCCGGGGACAAAGGATAGACCTTTTAAAACACTACAAAAGTTAAATTCAATACAATTTAAACCGGGTGACAGGATATTTTTAAAAGGAAATGAAATTTTCCCGGGAACATTATCTCTTACAATAAGCGGATCGCGCGATCAACCAGTGCTGATCACCAGTTATGCAAATGAAGATGGCAATGCTATTATTGACGGAGGGAACAAAGATGGGGTGATTCTTCGGGGCAATTATTTCCGTCTAAAAGATATAAATGTGAAAGGAGCCGGAAGAAAGACAGGGAACACCACTAACGGAATTACACTATCAAAGGTAGACAGTGCTGCGGTCGAAAACGTCAGGACGGAAGGATTTCAAAAATCCGGGGTTGAAATCAATAGTTGCAGAAATGTGAGTGTGAAGAATGTGTATGCAGTAAATAATGGTTTCTGTGGCATTCTTATCACGGGAACCAACGAAGAAAGATCAAAAAACATTTTAATTACAGGGTGCAAAGCTGAAAACAATGCCGGGGATCCTACAATAATGGATAACCATAGCGGTAATGGGATATTGGCAGGACTATGCGACAGTGTTGTGATCGATCATTGCACGGCAACAAATAATGGTTGGGATATGCCCAGGATAGGCAATGGGCCGGTTGGTATTTGGGCTTATGAAAGTGATCATGTGACAATTCAATACTGCATAAGTTATCGCAATAAAACGTCAAAGGGAGCGCAGGACGGTGGTGGCTTTGATTTTGACGGAGGTGTCAAAAATTCAATGATACAATATTGTTTGTCGTATGAAAATGAAGGAGCAGGTTATGGATTGTTCCAATATCCGGGAGCTTCTATATGGCAAAACAATATTGTCAGATACTGTGTGAGCATTAACGATGCCAAGACCACTAAAGCCTCAGGGGGAATTTTTATTTGGAACGGAAGTGGTGACAGCACCCAGTTCACGGGGTGTAAGGTATATAACAATGTTGTTTATTCTGTGCATGCGCCGGCAATTCAGTTCGAAGTAATGAGCGCGAATAGCAACTTCTTGTTAGCTAACAATATTTTTATCGGGTCAGATTCCATTGTTCATGGGCCTTCATCAGGAGAAAAGTTTGTGAATAATATTTGGTGGACTGCGGGAGGTCGCATTTTTTTTCACAAGTATAATAGCATTTCCGAATGGTCGGCTGCAACAGGACAAGAAAAATTAAATGGAGAAGTAAGAGGAAAACAAATCGATCCAAAATTGCGAGGGCCTTTTCTTACAAGTCTCACCGATCCCTATCAACTTAATTCTCTCACTGGTTATAGTTTAATGCAGGACTCTCCGGTGAAAAATTCTACATTGGATGTAGCTTCATTGCAATTGCCAGTCGCACCTCATGATTTTTTTAGCGGCCCCGTTTCTCGACAAAGCAATCCGGGACTTCAGCAGCTAAAAAGAAATCAGTAACATTGTTACTGCTCTGCCACAAATTGATTGCTATGAGAAAAAATTTCCTTTTTGTCGTACTCGTCTTGCCCCTTTTTATAAATGGCTTTTCGCAAACGACCTCGTTTGATGCCGGCTGGCGCTTTTATCGCGGTGGCGCGCAAGGTGCTCAGATGCCCGGTTTCGATGACTCAAAATGGAGAAAGGTTGATTTGCCACATGACTGGAGCATCGAAGACCTGCCAGGCGCGGGCACTCCATTTGATCCCAGTGCGATCAGCCAGGTAAGCGGGGGATTTACCATTGGAGGTACAGGATGGTATCGCAAAACGTTTACAATAGGTACGGATCAAAAAGGTAACCGCATTCATATCCAGTTTGATGGTGTTTACATGAATGCGGATTTTTGGCTGAATGGAGAATATTTGGGAGCACACCCATATGGCTATACGAGCTTTTGGTTTGACCTGACAGATAAAATAAAATTCGGCGAAAAAAATACAATTATTGTCCAGGTAAGAAATGAAGGACAAAACAGTCGTTGGTACTCGGGCTCCGGAATATACCGTCATGTATGGCTAAAGATGCTTGACCCGGTGCATGTGTCGCCATGGGGAGTTTATATCACTACGCCCGGTGCAATTGTCACCAGTTCCAGGGTGAATGTCAAAACAAACATTACGAATGAAACAATTGGTGCATTGCAAATAAAACTCGTAACGAGATTAATCGATCCGAAGGGCAATGAGGTGGCGAAGGCTGAGTCAGAACAACAAATGGATACAAATGCTTCTGTTGACTTTGCGCAGGAGTTAAATGTAAACGGTCCGCAGCTTTGGTCAATCGATTCCCCCTCGCTTTATACGGTCGTATCGGAAGTATATCACGATGGCAAGCTGGCCGATAAGGCAGAAACAAAATTTGGTATTCGCACTATTTTATTTGATGCAATAAATGGGTTCCGGCTAAATGGAAAGATGATAAAGCTGCAGGGCGGTTGTGTTCACCATGACAATGGTCCGCTTGGTTCAAAAGCCTATGATCGTGCCGAAGAAAGAAGAGTGGAGCTGCTTAAGGCAAGTGGATTCAACGCGATTCGTTGTTCTCACAATCCGCCTTCTCCGGCATTTCTCGACGCTTGTGATCGTTTAGGGATGTTGGTGATCGATGAGGCCTTTGATACGTGGAGGATTGCGAACAATCCTTACGATTATCATCTTTACTTTGATGAATGGTGGCAGAGAGATATCGAAAGCATGGTGATGCGTGACCGCAATCATCCTTCCGTGATTATCTGGAGCATTGGCAATGAAATTCGCGACATGGAAACGCCCAAAGTGATTGAAGTCGCAAAAATGCTTGGCGATCATATTCGACAGGTGGAACCAACAAGACCAATAGCTGCCGCAGTGAATAATCTAAGGCCACAAAAAGATCCATTCTTTGCGACGCTTGATGTCTGCGGATATAATTATGCAGCAGGTGGTGATCATGGCAAAGAAAGTTTGTACAAGCTGGATCACGATCGCATGCCAGACCGTGTCATGATGGGAACAGAGTCCTATGCTTTGGAAGCGTTTGGTGCATGGATGGGTGTTGTTGATAATCCATATGTGATCGGCGATTTTGTCTGGACTGCTTTTGATTATATCGGCGAAGCGAGCATCGGATGGAGAGGGTACTGGCAGGAAAGTAATTTTTATCCATGGAATCTTGCCTACTGCGGTGATATTGATATATGCGGGTGGAAGAGACCTCAGTCTTATTATCGAGATGCTCTTTGGAAAGAGAACCATGTGTCTGTTTTTGTAAAACCACCGAAGCCCTCGTTTCCATTGAATCCAAATAAACAATTGTGGAGTAAATGGGAATGGCATGATGTAGTTGCTGACTGGAACTGGGCTGGTTATGAAAATAAACCAATGGAAGTTTCTGTATATTCTTCTTGTACTGAGGTTGAACTTTTTCTCAATGGAAAAACATTGGGTAAAAGGCAAACAAATCGCGATACAAAGTTTATGGCTACATGGCAGGTTCCATATCAACCCGGAGTTTTGAAAGCGGTTGGTTATACAAACGGAAAACAAACAGTTTCATCACAATTGCAAACTGCGAAACAAGTTTCAAAGATTCGATTATCTGCGGACCGTTCAACGATCAAAGGGGATGGGCAGGACTTAAGTTATATTACGGTTGAATTGACAGATGCAAATGGCATTCGCAATCCTAAGGCCCAAAACCTGATCAAGTTCAAAGTCGAGGGTGGAAGTATTGTTGGTGTGGGAAATGCCAATCCTGTAAGCCTGGAAAGCTATCAATCACCACAGCGTAGGGCTTGGCAGGGAAGATGTTTGGTAATTGTGAAGTCTCCTGCTAAGGCAGGAAAGATCACTATCACTGCTTCTGCAACCGGATTGCCTTCATCGAAATTGGTTATTGCTACAACTAAATAAACCGTCAAAAGAAAATCTATGACAAGAGTATTTTCTATCCTGGTCTTTGTTTGTTTGTTAATTGGTTGTTCAGAACGTCAACTGTCTTCATCATTCGATGAACGTGTTCGCGATTTTGATTCCGACTGGCATTTTATTAGGGACAGTATTGCCGGCGCAGAGCAACCAGGTTTTGATGATTCAAAATGGAGAGTGCTCGATCTCCCGCATGATTGGAGTATTGAAGACCTCCCGGAACAAATTCCCGGTAAAACCGTCGGACCTTTTTCAACGGAAAGCGAAGGTGCATTAAATGGCGGTTCTGTTGGTCACACAGTAGGCGGTACGGGATGGTATCGCAAGACATTTACTCTTAGTGCGGACGATAAGGACAAACTGATCTCTGTCTATTTTGAAGGAGCTTATACTGAAACTGATGTATGGGTGAATGGAAACCACGCCGGCAACCACAAACATGGTTATACTTCTTTCTATTTTGACATTACTAAGTTTTGCAAACCGCTCGGTGAAAAAAATGTGATAGCCGTTCGTGTTATCAATAAAGGAAAGAATAGCAGGTGGTACAGCGGTTCAGGAATTTATCGTCATGTAAAAATGATCGTAACAAATCCATTGCATATTGACCAATGGGGCGTGCATGTTACAACACCTGTTGTTTCAGACCAGGAGTCAAGGGTGAAGGTAGTAACAGATGTTTCCAATGGAAAAAATGAAAGGTCAGATATCAAAGTCAATACAAGACTGCTGGATGCAGATAATAATGTTGTGGGTGAATCGGAGACTTCTTCATCGGTTAACGCAAACGATAAAACGCAAGCTGTTCAGGACATCACCATTAAGTCGCCGAGGCTTTGGTCACCGGATTCTCCTTATTTATATAAAGCAGAGGTAGGGGTTTCAATAAACGGGAAAACTGAAGATGCAACCACCACCAGTTTTGGCATTCGAACCATCAGTTTCAGTGCTGAAAACGGGTTCATGGTAAACAACAAGAAAATAAAATTACAAGGTGGCTGTGTACATCATGATAACGGAATATTGGGTGCTGCAGCAATTGACCGCGCGGAAGAAAGAAGAATTGAATTATTAAAAGCAAATGGATTCAATGCTGTACGCAGCAGTCATTGTCCGCCGTCGCCTGCATTCCTCGATGCATGCGATCGTTTGGGAATGCTGGTAATAGATGAAGCATTTGACATGTGGGAAAAACCAAAGAACCCAGACGACTATCATAAATATTTTGCCGAGTGGTGGCAGAGAGATCTTTCGTCAATGGTGCTGCGCGATCGTAATCATCCATCGGTAATTCTTTGGAGTATTGGAAATGAGATCCAGGAAAGGGCTGATTCGTCGGGCCTTGCCATCATGAAAAAATTCAGACCGGTGATCAACCAACTTGATTCTTCCCGACTGATTACGTCCGCGGTTTGTGAATTCTGGGATAACCCCGGGAAGAAGTGGGACGCTACTATTCCCACATTTGCATCACTTGATGTGGGAGGGTACAATTATCAATGGTATAAATATGAGTCAGATCACCAACAATTTCCCGATCGCATCATGGTGGGAACAGAATCTGTGCCACGGCATGCATTGGAAAATTGGCGATTCGTCGAAAAAGATAATTATGTAATTGGTGATTTTGTGTGGACCGCAATGGATTATTTGGGAGAGTCAGGTATTGGTCATGCAGTCTGCAATAACCAAAAGCTTGAGTTTTCAATGCCATGGCCCTGGTTCAATGCCTGGTGTGGCGACATAGATCTTATCGGTGATAAAAAGCCCCAGTCTTATTATCGTGATGTAGTGTGGAGAAGAAGTAAAATTGAAATGGCTGTTCATGCACCAATGCCTGATACTTGTAAAGAACAGGTCAGTTATTGGGGCTGGCCTGAAGAACAACAAAGTTGGACATGGCCGGGCAGCGAGGGAAAGAAGATGAGTATAAATGTATATTCTCGTTCGCCACTTGTTCGTTTGGAACTAAATGGAAAAGTAATTGGAGAAAAACAAATTCCGGACACGTTGATCACGGCGAAATTTGAAGTTCCTTATGAGGCAGGAGAGCTAAAAGCAACTGCGATTGAAAATGGAAAAGAAGTTGGGAATGTAATTTTTAGAACGACAAATGCACCTAAAATCATTTTGTTAAAAGCAGATAGGTCAACCATAAAATCAAGCCGTAACGATCTCTCGTATGTTACTGTTGAAATTATAGATGATAAAAACAATGTTGTTCCGAATGCGACTATTCCAGTTGAGTTTTCGGTTAGCGGGCCGGGGGAGTTGGCTGCAGTGGGGAGCGCAAACCCTTCCGAGATGGCAAGTTTTCATCAACCAAAACGGAATACATTTAGAGGAAAATGTCTTGTGATTCTTCGTCCAAAAGGTGATGCGGGAGATATTATCCTGGAGGCAAAATCTCCCGGGTTGCAGTCGGCAAAGATCGCTGTTACGACAAAGAAATGATTTGCTTTAACGGGCGGTTTGTTTTGTGTTCTTCGTGAAATTATTTGTGGTCGTTGTGATCGATACAGGACACTAAGTATACAAAGAATCACAAAGAACACCGAGAAAATAAAATTATTAAATCAACGACGAGCGAATGATCTACATCACGCAATTAACTTACATCAAGGAAGGGCAGGAAAAAGTATTTCACCAATTTGAAGATGTTGCAATTCCCATCATCGCTAAATACAACGGGCGGCTTTTGTTACGCGTCAGGCCGGGTGAAGATGCATTTA
>DASYSW010000472.1:0-1993 GCA_036002905.1 Chitinophagaceae bacterium | reverse complement strand
TCAATAAGCGAATCTTTTTGGTGACCAACACTGGTGGGGTCAGTCCTGTCCTTTACCTTTAGCTCCAATACTTTGAATACCGGTTTAAGCTTTGCTTCCTTACTAGACAGCGTGACGGCAACATCGTAATTATAGTCCCGATCGACCAAATAGTATGGCAGAATACCCTTTGATTTTACCTTTATATAAGATAGCCCCTTCTCGAAAACAAGACGACTGGTGATGGCCCCTATGCCCGGAGGAAGAGCTAGGTCGCTAAATTTTATTTCGTATTGCTTCGGATCGGAATCATTCGATATGTTTAGGTATGTCACTAGAGAATCTCCCTCATAAAATTCATCTCGTGTAAAATCTCCGATAGAAGGTAGCTGGATGAACTTGTTTCTCCGTATAAGGACGCTTCTTTTTATAGAATACTCTCCGTCTGTTACAGACACTAAGAGATGAATTGGAAATTCATTTTGGTCATTGCCTTGTGCGTCTGGTTTAATAATTATCTTGTTTTTCTCCAGATAAAAATGCTCGCCTTTAGGAAAAAAATCATACTCGAGCTTATCACCGTCTGGGTCTACAGCCGAAATATCCAAAACCAAATTTCCACCAGTAGGAATAAATACAGTGTCAGGAATTTCGTTTACGAATTTTGGTTTTTCATTAATGTTTTTGATTTTAAAGTTTAAGACCTTACTTCCAACCACATTATCGGAGCTCACCAATGTGATCCGAAATTTTGCGTACCCTTGCACTGCTTCGCGATTGGAGGGTGTCCATCCAAATAAAATTTGGTCGCCCATTCGGCTAACTCTGCAACTATCAAATGACCTCAAGTCTGCATTTTCATTGAAAAGGAAATAAGCCGCTACTGTCTTTGGGTCTGTTCCATTCCCGCTTTTTATCGCAGCGGAAATAAAAAACATTCCGTTTTCAACAACCATAATTGTATCGGGCAGGGCCCTGTCAAAAACAAGTTCAGGAACCGTCGGAGAGGAGTCCGTTGAAAGGGCCATTTCGGCTTCATTTATCCGATTCCCAAGGGAGTCTTGCAAAAAGAATTTTACGAGATAAATTTTAGCTTCACCAACTTTTGGTGTCCAAATGAATCTATTATTTCGCAAGTAGGAGGAGATGGGATTTCCTTCAACTGTGATTGAATATTTTTTTATGCCAACAACATTCAATCTGACGGATAGCTCATGGCCAACCTGAGCGTTTATTTTTGCGGGTACTTCGAAGGTGAGGGTTTGTGTATAACCAATATGGACGATGAAGAAAAAGAAGAGAATCAATTTCCTTGAATTCGTCATTAGTAAATTATTGATGCTGTGTGTTTGACTCTTACTTTCTTTCCATTGTGCTCACCGGGTGTCCATTTGGGTGAATTTCTCATAACCCTAAGTGCCTCGCCGTCACACTTGGGACAAAGGCCTTTCGATATCCTGATTTCGGTCAGAGAGCCATCTGTTTCAACAATAAACTCAATAACTATCCTTCCTATACTCATTTCAGTGTTGTGTAGATATAACCTGATGTAATTTGTAAATTCTTCCTCGCCACCTGGGAACTCAGGTAATTTCTCGACAGAAGTAAAAATTTTCTGATCAATTTTAGCGGTATCTCCAACCTGCGAAAGACCGGATAACGAGATTAAAACCGTAAGCGTACTTAATATCCAATTCATAAAGTACAAGTTGAACCATAATTCTAAAGGAAATCTATAGCCGACAAAACCTTAGTTTTCACAAATAAAGATTTGCTAAAGAAAGAGCTTATAGCTTGAGATTTTTATTGATTAGAATTCTATGATTCGAGTGATAGTTTATTTTGATAATGAGGTTCTCGATTAAAAGCCGATTGAATTGGTGGACTTGTAAAACGGATAAATGGGGATGCAGCCGATCTAGGCAATGTATTCAACAATTATGTTCAATTAAGTCGGAATGACTTCACAGCAGAGAAAAAGAATTTCTCAATGGATCAAGACGAGACTAAATAC
>DASYSW010000471.1:0-11326 GCA_036002905.1 Chitinophagaceae bacterium | reverse complement strand
ATCCTGGTTTAACTAGCGCACTGAGAACCTTGCTTATGATAGATTACATGGAGAACGTTGACACAGCCGTTTCCGAACAATTAGAGGATGCAAAGAGTTATCTCATTGAAAAAAGCTATTCTTTTTCTCCGCGTGATGTTTTCCGAAAAAAAGCAAAGCGAAAATCAGGTTTCAAAAACAAAATTCCACTATGCAATTGGACGATGCCAGCGCAGCCGCAAGGTTATATACGGGCTGGTAAGTATGATCTCTTGTAATTGTTGTGTGACAAGAAGCGTTCCTACTGAAGGGAATCTCTCTTCATAAGAGTGTCTTTCCGGGTCGTGGTATCTCTCGGCATTCTTTTGTTCAGCGTATCATTCTTTTTGGGCACTGTGTCGGTCACAACCATACTGTATACTTTCCTCTGATCAGCATTTGCAGCCTGGTTGGGGGACTTCGACGTGAGTTCAAAAAATGCACCTATTAAAAATGCGCCAACACTGATCAATGCAAAATGTTTCATGTCTTTAATTTTTAGTTTCCGAAATAAGTACGAGAAACTTCATGACAATTTTTGTGCCCACTCAGAAGGTATTCTTGCAGAGACCGATTAAAAAGTTTACGTAAAAAAGACTTGCTTTTGTGTCCGGTTGAAGCAATCTCAGTTGTTATAGATAAAAGCAGGAACCATGTGTCCTATCATTCATATAGACAAGACTCTCCTGGGCATGATCAAACTTATGGCCGTGATTATCTGTTTCGGCTTGCGGGTGATTGCGATTACTCTTCGATAAAAAAAAAATCGAAACCTATTTTTGCTGAGCTTCGATCACGGTCTTTGTTTTTCCATAATCAAAACTTCTTGCTGCCTGGATCGTCAGTTTGCTACCCTCGAAATGACAGGTAAAAGTTTGTGTATGCGGACTTTCAATATATCGTAATACCAACTCGAGTGTGTTAGGATCTTTCCAGGTATAAGCGCTGTTGATCTTGGCAGGATAGATCATGCTGTTGTTTTCGAGCATTCCGCCAGTCAATGCTGGTTGTGGCATCGTTGTTTCAGCGGGCTCCCACTTTCCCGCGCCGAATGCAATCCGGTAATCTGCTGAATCCGTTTGAAAACTTACATTACACACATCATTTGAAAAGCTAAACGAGATAGCCTGTAAGTGCAACACATTGGATGAAACGGTAAAAGTCTTTCCATTGATCGCTGTTGCAATCGCCTCTGTGTTCTTTTGTGGAATTGGTAATGCAAGAGATCCGATTTTTTCTTTGAGTCTTGCCACCGCAGCATCATTAGCAGGCAGCTTATCGTTTTTAAATGCAGGCAATAAATAATCCCAAACGAGATTAATCTCCCCTTGCAGATCGGGCGACTCCGCGGTAATTGCCAGCACAGCGTCCTGTTCAGGCATCACGATCATAAATTGACCAAATGCACCGTCTCCCCGGAAAGCATTGTGCCTGCACCGCCACATTTGATAACAGTATCCCTGCAACCAATCGCTTGAATCTCGTGCTGATTGCGTCGCGGCAGGATTTTGTAATATTTGTTTTGTACTCGCTTCCTCTACCCATGACGAGGGTAAAATTTGCTTGCCATTCCATTTGCCTTTTTGTAAAAACAATTGGGCAAATTTGGCCATGTCCTCTGTTTTTAATCTTAGTCCCCAACCTCCTGTGTTAATACCTTGTTTGTCCATTTCCCAGTCCATACTGGTTATGCCCAACGGATCAAACAGTCTTGGCTTCAAATAATCGACTATTTTTTGGCCGGTTACTTTTTGTAGGATGGCAGAGAGCATGTATGTGCCTAATGAATTATACAAAAACACAGAACCCGGTTCGTGTAAAATAGGAGTTGCAAAAAAACCCTTGATCCAATTGGTATATGTCGTGGCGACAGGGCCAGTTGGATCCGGTTCCTGGCCATCAGACATGATCAATACATCTTTTATCGTTAACTGTGAAAGATATTTACCAACGGTATCCGGAAGATCGTTCGGAAAAAAAGATATCACCTTATCACTTAATGAAAGTTTCTTTTCCTGGACGGCAAATCCGACGGCGGTGGCAGTGAAACTTTTGCTACAGGAATATAACGTATGTTTCAGATCGGGGCGATAAGGGTTCCACCAGCCTTCAGCAATCACTTTGCCATGCCGAAGAAGCATAAAACTATGAAACTCTGTTCTGCTTTTGGCGGCGGCATCCAGGAACCTGACGATATCGTCGCTCGCAACACCTTCCTTTTCAGGTACTGACCTGGGCAGAGAGCCGGCCTTTTGAGCAACGACATTTGCGGAAAAGAACAACAAGAGCAGCAGTAGCTGAGCAGAGCACCGTGTATAAGTCATAAAAAATTTGGGGTTATTGATGATGTTTAAAGCTATGATAATTTGAGTTTATTTAATTTTAATGCTTAATTTATTTGCCTGGAAATGTGAGCCTGGGATCGAGAATAAAAAATTGCGAGTATGCCAATTTATATGGACCGTCATGATGTATCAGAAACGGTCACAGCCGAGCATGTAGCACAGCTTCATCAGCAAGACTTAAAAGTTCAGGACCAGTTTGGTTGCAGAGGATTAACCTATTGGTTTGATGACAAAAGAAAGACAGCTTTCTGCTTAATTGAAGCGCCTGATAAGAAGGCGCTCGAAGACATGCATAGCCACGCTCACGGCGACATTCCCCATCGCATCATCGAAGTTGAGCCCGGCATTGTAGAGTCGTTCCTGGGAAGAATTGAGGACCCGAAAAAAACAAGGGATACCGAATTGAATATTATCGATGATCCTGCATTCAGAACTATAATGATCATTGAACTAAAACAACCGGGCCCTTCTCAAACAATGTCAGAACAACTTCAGTCCTCGCTGAAAAGTTTTAACCGGCAGGTAACCGAATTACTGGCTACTTATAATAGCAAGCCTGTGAAACAAAATGACTACTACTACCTCGTCTCTTTTAAGTCAGTTTCAGATGCGATCGATTCGGCCTTTAAAATTCAATCAGTGTTTCATGACCCCGCCAATGCCAATTTAAAAAATAAGATCATTTTGAAAATAGGATTAAGTGCAGGAGTGCCGGTCACCGAAAAGCAGCTACTTTTTGAGGACACGATAAAAATAGCGGACCAGTTGTGTCAAACCATCAAAGGTGAAATAGTCATTACCTCGGAGGTTAAACATCTTTACGAAAGCGAAAACGTGAATGTGTTTCACGAAGATGAAAGCGTTGTCGCTCTTACAAAAGAAGATGAAAAATTCATTGGACTGTTTATGGATCATATGGCCTCTGTATGGAATGACTCAAATCTGAAAGTAGATGATTTTACCAAACGCGTGGGCCATAGCAAATCACAGGTATATCGAAAAATGATGTTGTTGACCGGCAAATCACCCAACACTTTTATAAAAGATTACAGGTTGAATGAGGCCGTAAAATTGTTAAACAAAAATGCAGGCAATATATCGGAGATAGCTTTTGAGACCGGATTTAGCAGTCCTTCGTATTTTTCGAAATGCTTTCAAAAAAAATATGGCCATTTCCCTTCCGGTTACCTGCTTTCTAAAACCTCCCCGGTGCTTGAGAAGCAGGATGCCTGAATAAAAATTACACATCTTTGAATTAAAATTTACCGCCAAGGGCCCTGGCGAATTGTAGTTTTGAATCCAGCTATTCATTACAGAATAGTCCATTCCACGTTAATCCTGCAGCCGGTTCAATTTTTTTAAACGCAAAATAATATAGCACTATGACAAATTCAGTTAGAAATTTGGATGCCTCTGTTGTAGAAAAATTTGCTTCCCAGGTCAGGGGAAAAATTACTTTTCCAGGTGACCCCGACTATGATGCTGCCCGCAAAGTATACAACGCGATGATCGATAAGCATCCCGGAATGATCGTAAAGTGTGTGGACGTTGCTGACATAATCCACTCGGTAAATTTTGGAAGAGATAATGGATTATTGGTATCGGTTAGAGGTGGCGGACATAACGCCGGCGGCCTGGGCCTGTGTGACGATGGGCTGGTGATCGATCTGTCGGGGATCAAATTCGTATTGGTAGATCCCAACGAAAAAACAGTCAAAGTGGGTGGCGGCAATGTGTGGGGCGAGGTTGATCATGCTACGCATCCGTTTGGTCTCGCTGTACCGGCAGGGATCATTTCCACTACGGGTGTGGGAGGTTTGACGTTGGGCGGAGGAGTTGGTTACCTGGCAAGAAAATACGGACTGACAATTGATAATTTATTGGAGGCTGATATGGTCCTTGCCGACGGCACATTTGTAACGGTAAATGCGAACCAGAATGCCGACCTGTTCTGGGCCATTCGCGGAGGAGGCGGCAATTTTGGAATAGTCACTTCATTTAAATTCCGGGCACACCCTGTCAAAACAGTTTTCGGAGGACCAACGTTGTGGCCCATCGAAAAAACAAACGAGATCATGAAATGGTATCACCAATTCATTCATAATGCACCCGAGGAATTGAATGGGTTTATTGCGACACTGGTTATTCCGGGACCCCCATTTCCCGAGTCGCTTCACAAAAAACAATTTTGTGGAATTGTGTGGTGCTATGTTGGTGATATGGATAAAGCGGAAGAAGTTTTCAAGCCAATACTCGCAATGGATCCTATATTCCCATTTGTAGGCCCGATGCCATATCCCGCCATACAAACTCTATTTGACGGGTTGTTGCCTCCGGGCATGCAGTGGTATTGGAGAGCCGACTTCTTTGATGACCTGGGACCTGAACTTAGTGCGATGCACAAAGAATACGGTTCAAAGATTCCAACGCCTCTTTCTCAAATGCACTTATATCCTCTTACCGGTGCTGCCAGCAGGGTTGCAAAAGACGAAACTCCGTGGGCCTATCGTGATGCGAAATATGCGGGCGTAATCGTGGGAGTTGACCCTGATCCTGCCAATGCAAATAAGATCACTGAATGGACAAAGGAGTATTGGGAAGCATTGCATCCCTATTCATCCGGAGGTGCGTATCTGAATTTCATCATGAATGAGGGACAAGAGCGAATAAAAGCAAGTTACCGGCATAATTACGATCGCCTGACAAAACTTAAAAAGAAGTACGACCCGACTAATTTCTTCAGAGTAAACCAGAATATTGTGCCGGTTGAGAGCAACTGATAATTCCTGATCGAACAATCAAAAACCATGAATCAAAGAAGAGCTTCTATGTTACCAGTGCTATACCTGAATAATCAACATAGAACTCTTCTTATTTTTATCAGTTTCCTGGTAATACGAATCCGGTATTAACCGGGATTGTGGGGTCTTTCAGGCCGATTGACCAATTTAGATGGTCGGCCAAATGAATTTAATACCGAATAAACGTCACTTCACCGCCTAAAATGTACATTTCACACATAAACCCTTTTTCATAGCCTGTTTCTGATATTACCTTTAAGTCGTCAAAAGAAAAATGATAAAAAGCTAAACAGAAACGTTATGAAAAAGATGATTATGGCCCTGGCCTTTATCGCAGTTACCATCGGTAATGTGACCATTGCGGGAATCGGCGGGAAAGTTGATGAACGTATCAAAAGGGCTTTTGAGAAGGAATATGCGGGCGCCGCAGATGTAAAATGGTATGTGTATGACGAATACATAAAAGTAGATTTCTCCTTTAACGGTATGCAGTTGGTCGGTTTTTACGGTAAGGATGGCCGGATGCTGGGAGTCGCAAGGAATATCAATTTCGCGTCATTGCCACTCATGCTCCAGATCGAACAACGGAAAAATTATAAGGGCTACTGGATCACCGAGATCTACGAATTGGCAAATGGAGAGGGCACGAGATATTATCTTACCCTCGAAAATGCCGACAAGGTTATCAAGCTTGGTTCATCAGGAAGTGGTAACTGGGACATCGTTAAAAAACAGGAAAAGCAATAGTTAGAGCAGTCATATATAGTGCAGCCCGGACCCGTAAGTCCGGGCTTTTTCGCGTGGTACCCGAATTCCCAGGTCTAAGAGCTTTCAGCCGGGCGATCACAATTTTTTTGAAATTACCATCAAAGAAACTCCGACCGGAAGTTTTATTCCACGTTTTAGTAGACCTGTTTCACTTCTGAAAATTCGATAGAGAATTTTTGAAACACCGGTATCGCTTAATTTGCTATTATCCGAAGTCGCAGGTTTTTTACTGTTGTTTGACTTCAGGGCCGACGATACAACTCTAAATAATGCAATGGGCGGAAAGAGAAAAAAATTGAAGAAGGATTTAAACCGAATTTTTGAAATGCTTTTGTCAAACAGCGATAGATAGTTCCGCATGGTATACCTTCTTTTATGTTCATTGACAACATCATGCTCTGACCATAAAAACTTAAATGTTGGTACCGTTGTAAAAACATATCCGCCGGGTTTACATACGCGGTGCAACTCTGATATAGCCAATTTATCCTCTTCGACGTGTTCAACTACATCGAATGCGCACACCAGGTCAAACTGCCCATCCTCAAAAGGAAGACTTGTAATGCTGCCATGAACGAAATGCAACCCTAAATTTTCATTTACATAATCGCAACACTCTTTGCTATATTCAATGGATTCTACGGTTCCAAACTGCTGGAGCCAAATTGTGGAAGCCCCCAGGGCTGCCCCTACATTTAGTATCCTGGCGGTCTTTCCCCCGGGAAATATTTTTTTTATTTGGTCCTCAAGGATTTTCTTTCTCGCAATAAACCACCAATTGGTTCGCTCCAGCTGATAATATTCGTGGTAATAATCTGTTTGCACTAATGGACTGCTTTATTAAGATAAATAAACGGTAAATTCTGCACCGAATTGCATAGCCGGTGCCAACCAGAGTTAATAATTAGTAATTAATAATTAATAATACAACAAAGACCGTAAATTGACAAAGGGATATTTTTAGGCATTAATATTTGACATCATTATGGATTCAAGAAGAGATTTTTTGAAGAAAGCATCTGTCCTCGCAAGCGGTGCAGGTTTGTTGCACGTATTGCCCGCATCCCTCGCAAAGGCACTTGCCATTGACCCGGCGCCGGGCAGCACTTATATGGATGCCGAGCACATTGTTTTACTAATGCAGGAAAACCGTTCATTTGATCATACGTACGGAACCTTAAAGGGTGTTCGCGGTTTTAATGACCCTCGTGCGATCAGGATTCCCGGCAATAACCTGGTTTGGTTGCAACCAAATAAAAAAGGAGAAACCTATGCTCCTTTCCGGTTTGATATCAAAGGGACAAAAATCACGTGGATGGACTCGCTGCCTCACTCATGGGCCAACCAGGTAGATGCAAGAAATAATGGCAAGTACAATGGCTGGCTTGATAATAAACATTCGGGGAATGATGATTATAAGGCCATGCCGCTGACGATGGGTTATTATACCCGGGCCGACATTCCCTTTTATTACTCCCTTGCTGATGCATTCACGGTTTGCGATCAGAATTTTTGTTCTTCACTCACTGGCACGACTCCAAATCGTTTGTTTTTTTGGACAGGTACTATCCGGGAAAAACCCGATGAAAGTGTGCAGGCAAATGTGTGGAACGAGGACGCAGATTATTTGACCATGGTTAACTGGAAAACTTTTCCCGAACGACTCGAAGAAAACGGGATCGCCTGGAAGATCTATCAGAATGAACTCAGCGTGGGCGTCGGCTTTGAAGGCGAAGAAGATAGTTGGCTTGCAAATTTTGGTGACAACCCGATCGAATATTTCAAACAATACAACGTAAAGCTGCATCCTGAATACATCAAAGCCCTTCCAACGATGGCCAAACGATTAAATGAAGAATTGGAAAAGCGGGAGAAAAAATTAAAAACACTTGGCGCCGGTAGCAAAGAAGCCAAACAGGTAGATGAAGAAATAAAATGGATAAAAAAATATATTGACATCAATACGGAGGATCAAAAAAATTGTACGCCCGATAAATTTGAAAAGCTATCCCAGTTCGAAAAAAATATTCATCAAAAAGCATTTGTTACAAACAGAAATGATCCATCTTATCACGAACTCATGTCTTTAAAATATAAAGACGGTCACCGGGAGAGAGAGGTCAAGGTACCAAAGGGCGACGTACTTCATCAGTTCCGGCAGGATGTTGAGAATGGACAACTGCCGACTGTGTCGTGGTTGGTTGCGCCGGAAAATTTTTCGGACCATCCCGCCTCTGCGTGGTACGGCGCCTGGTACATCAGCGAAGTGGTGGATATACTTACAAAGAACCCCGAGGTTTGGAAGAAAACGATCTTTATTCTCACGTATGATGAGAACGATGGATATTTTGATCACGTTCCTCCTTTTATTGCACCACATCCAACAAAAAAAGAAACCGGTTTTACATCTTCGAATATTCATACGGGTGTTGACTATGTGGCAAATGAAGATCAGCAATCGATAAAAGATCATGCTAGAGAAAGTTCGATCGGTCTTGGTTATCGTGTGCCAATGGTGATTGCTTCACCGTGGAGTCGTGGCGGCTGGGTTAATTCTGAAGTTTTCGATCACACCTCGTGCATTCAATTCCTTGAGAAGTTTTTGAGCCAGAAGTTTGGAAAAAAAATCGAAGAACCGAACATCAGCGAATGGCGAAGAACGATATGCGGTGATCTCACCTCGGTATTTCGCCCTAACAACGACGAAAAATTAAACAAACCAGAATTCCTGGCACGTGATGAGTTTGTCGAGAGCATTCACAAGGCTCAATTCAAAAACCCGCCAACCAATTATAAACGGCTAACAAAAAAAGAAATTGAGCAGATAAATAAACAACCTCACTCCTCCCCCTTTATGGCTGCGCAGGAAAAAGGTACTCGTTCGTCGTGTGCCCTGCCGTATGAACTCTATGCAGACGGCATTCTGAGTGATGACAAAAACACCTTTGAAATATCGATCAAAGCGGGTAATGATTTCTTTGGTGCATCATCTGCAGGGTCTCCATTTCAGGTGTATACACCGGGCAAGTATAAAAATGAGCAAATGGGATCACGGGCTTACGCTGTTGCCGCCGGCGACGAATTAAAAGATAATTGGGATGTAGATGCTTTCGAAAATGGTCATTATCACTTTAGAATTTACGGCCCAAATGGTTTCTTCCGGGAATTCAGTGGCGATAAAAATCATCCGCTCATTGATGTTAAAGCCACGTATGAACAGGCCGACCGTAAACCTACAGGCAATATCATTCTTCAAATTGCTAATCGAACCAAACAATCACAGGGCATCGTCATCACAGATAATTCTTACAAAGCAGGTTCACAAGCTGAGACGATCGGTGCTGCAAGCACGAAAGAAATCACGCTTGACACAAGCAAGTCATTTGGCTGGCATGACGTCACGATAAAACTAAAGGATAAGCCGTCGTTCACAAGGAGATTTGCGGGCCGCGTCGAGACAGGTGCACCAGGCAAGAGTGATCCATTAATGGGAAGAGCGATTTGATGAATGATGAAAAATGAAGCCTCAGCAAACGGGGAAGAATAAGCCCATGTTTTTAGAGAGCCGACCACCGATTGAAAAAATAAGATCGACCAGCTGTTACCAGACCACGATTAAATCGTGGCCTGATTTTTTTTACAGCACAAGCTCAAAAATTTTTTGCTTTTTTGAAATGTTTTTAGATTTATAGGGCGATCCAAAATTTCATTGTATGAAACGAGTCCACTGCCTCCCTGCCTTAATTCTCCTGCTTTTACTTTTCAACTCTTCTGCACATTCGCAGTCATTGTATGAAATAAAATTTTCGGACAAACAAAAGAACCAATACACTGGTTTTCTTGTCTTTTTTAACGAGACCAACGCCTATATGCGCATAGCGTATTATTATGACAATATTTATAACGTCGTGAATGTTAGCTATACATCAAGAAATGGAACGAATAGCAGGGGAGACAGGTATTCCATGCTCACCGGCTACAACCCGGTATATATTACCGACAATAAGGCCAGGCGTGGGTATAACCCGGATTATTTCATTTGGTTTTATAATACAACCACACAGAAATGGGATACTCCATACACAACGGATGATTCGCTGCTAAATCCCAACAACTATATTCGCGTTAGTTCCTATACACAGCTAACTCCTAAAAATATTACTGATGAGTATCTCCGCCGTTTCTTCGGCAACTATGAACAGCAATATTTTTCGCTAAAAAAGATGTGTGGGCTTACTACTGACAACACGATCATTACAACCAATAACGGGAACAAGTCATCAACCCTGCACCTGGTGCTTATCGCGAATACTTTCGATCCCACTATTGGTACAGGTTGCGCCAGTGACGAAGTCAATTTAAAAAACGAATTCCGGCAGGTAGCGAATGCGCTTGGAATATCTTTTAAAGAATACATAGTTGATGGTTCTTCCTTTTCGAAACAAAATGTTGTTTCCACCTTAAACTCCGTGTATCCAGGCGCCAATGACGTGGTGCTATTTGTTTACAGGGGACACGGTTTTCGCTGGAAGGATCAAACGAATGATTGGCCACGCATGGATCTTCGCCCTTCCTCTTATGATGACATCAATGAAAACACTTCGATGAATTTATCAGAAGTATACAGTACACTCAAAAATAAAGGAGGCCGGCTCAATCTTATTCTTGCCGATTGTTGTAACAGCGAGATCAATATGTCACCAGTCACAAACAGCAATTACCTCACGTTTCAGTTTGACAACAACTCCGATGTATCCAAATTGAGAAAGCTTTTTATGAACAGTAATGGTATCCTCCTGTCATCCGCTGCACAAAAAGGTGAAGTGTCGTGGACCACATCACAGGGCGGACTCTATTGTATGAGTTTTCTACAGGCGTTGAGAGAAGGTATCAGTTACCTCAGCGACGATCCTTGTAGCTGGAACAACATTATCTCAAAGACCATCACTCTTGCCCGCAGCAAGTCTACCCCTACTTTTTGTTCAAATTGCACACTACAGGATGGTATTAAGTATGTAAGTATTGCTGGTGATTATTAGATAGTAGACACTAGGTTACTGATGATCAAATCTCAAATATCTAATACCCAATACCCAATATCTAATATCCAAGATGTTTCTTCTTAAAGTTTGATGGATTTTCTCCAATAAATTTTTTGAAAGTTTTGTTGAAGTAAGAAATGTTCCCAAAGCCACTCTCATAACAAGCTTCCGTAACTGTCTTGTCTTGCAGCAGAAATTTTTTTGATTGATTGATGCGGTATTGGTTCAAAAAATCGGTGAAGGTATAGTGGGTTGATCGTTTAAAGTACCTGCAAAATGCCGCAGTTGTAAGATGACATATTTCTGCGATCTCATTTACGTCAATATTTTTTTGATAATTAGTCTCGATAAA
>DASYSW010000470.1:0-4146 GCA_036002905.1 Chitinophagaceae bacterium | reverse complement strand
TCATACACGGTAAACATCATGAACTGCGTGCGAGGAACCTTTGTCTTTATCTCCCTGATACACTCAATTCCGTTCATGCCCGGTAAATTAATATCCATGATCACAATATCGGGTTGTAATCGCGGAATATCATACATCGCTTCTTCGGCCGTTTTAAATGTATCTAATACCCTGAACTCAGGATTCAGGGAGATAAATTGTTTCAGGCCTTCTCTTACTTCGTCGAGGTCTTCAACTATGGATAATGAAATGCTCATGTGTATTCTAAATTAACTCTCAATTGTTTCGGCAACAATAGAACAAAAGTTATAGCGACAAGAATGGTCCCCTTTACTCGTTCTTTTCCATTTGAGATCCTGGAATGTTCACGATGATGATAATGGGGCTTTTAGCTTTATCATTGTACCATTTTTGTTTTCTATTTCCATTATACCATCTATATCGGTCATTCTTTTTTTGATATTGATTAGCCCGTTGCTGTAGGGCCTTGTCTTTGCCTGGTCGAACCCAATGCCATCATCCCTTATGTTTATGCACAAACCCGCATCCGTTTGTATTGTAATGGTGACTTCGTTGGCTTGCGCGTGCTTTACAATATTGTGCAGGATTTCTTTTACTGAAAGAAAGATATTCCGGCGAAACTCCCCTGTTACAAACGCGGTGGGAAAAAATTCAGGCGAATCGATCGAGCAGCGGATGCCACTTTGTGAAAGATATTCGACGGTGTACGACCTTGTGTAAGAAAGCAAATCACTGAGAGAATCGTTTTTTTCATTGAGTGCCCAGACGATTTCTCCCATTTTATCGATCATTTCATGAGAGTATTCCCTGATCTTGGTGATATCTTCTTCAAAAGGAAGGTGCCTTTGTTTTTTTATACCAATTGTCTCACTTAAAAATTTTATTCGTGAAAGACCGGCCCCAAGGTCATCATGCATATCTGTGGCAATCCTTGTTCTTTCTTTTTCTATCGCCTGTTGCCTTTCCGACATGATCTTCTCCTTTTCCAATTTTCTTCGATAATAAAATCGAATGCCAAGAAAAAGAACTCCTAGTGTAGCCGCGCTGGTCCCGATAAAGAACCACCAGGTATGCCACCAGGGCTGCAAAATGATGAATGAATAATTGATCGTCTGTGAAGGGTAGATGGCTTCAGGAAATTCCGAACGCATTTTTAATGTATACTCGCCCGGTGAAAGGTTAATGAAATTAAATGTTGAGCTATTTGAAGGCTGACTCCAATTGTCATTACCACTTCCTTCGAGCAGGTAACTGTATTTAATCGATCTTTCATCAATAAAAGAGGTTGCGGCTACCGTGAATGAGAAATTATTTTGCCGGTAAGAAAAGTTTTTTGAGGAATCGCTGTATGGCTTGTTATTCACTTGCATGGAAGTAAATAAAAGTGTGGGAGCCGACATTGCTTTTGCTGATGATAAATTTTCGGATGTTCTGAGGATCACACCACCATTCGTAAGCGCCCAAACCGTATTGTTCTTTGTAATAACAATCTTACCAACGGTTTGAAAAAAATTGTTGTTCTTGCTTACATTACCAATGATATAATGATCATCCTTTTTAAAAATTTTATCGAGCCCGGTTTGTGTTCCAACCCATATTGTACTATTGCTATCACACGTCATTGTATAGACAAAATTGTCAGTTAAACCGGTTCGTGTGGTGTATTGAGCCACAGGTTTAAATTCAGCATCATTACAATCAAACCTGTAAACCCCATTATAGCGTGTCCCGATCCAGATATTATCGTTCGCGTCTGCAGTGATCGCCCGTGGATTCAGGTCCTCTATTTTTTTTGGATAATTTTTATCCATTTGAAGATAATGTGTGGGCTGGTCGGGATGAAGAGTAAATCGAAAGACCTGGTTATCTCTTGCGGCCATCCACAATCTTCCTTGCCTGTCTAGAGCCATCTGGTCGATGAAGTTACTGACCGGTTGCTTCATCAGTAACTTATCATCCTTTAAAACGTACAGGTAGAAAAAATTACCAGGCTCCCTCACATATTGAATAATAGCTCCGTTCCCGTCAATGATACCCGTTCCAAGACCATTAGGAGCATTGATGGCCTCAAGAACCCGGAGATGATCATAAGAACCAGGTTCATCCTTGTTCTCGACGCAAACGAGTCGTGAACCAACATTCAAATAAAGTTTTTGACCCTGGACAAAAAAGTTGTTTGCCTTGTAATTTGTTCTATGCAGTGGAAATAATTTGAATTTATTGTCAGTAAGGCGATAAATAGTTTTGTCAATTGAATTAAAAAACCAGATCGTATCATTTTGATTGAGGATCGTTGAAACAGAGATCGGCTTTTGATCAAGGGTATGCAATAACTCTGTATTCGTATTTCTGATCTTTATTACACCATTTCCATCCGTCGCCATCCATACCGTCCCTTCCCGGTCAATAAACAGATCAGTTAAACTGGCGGCTTCCAGGCCTTGCTCAGCAGTAATATATTCATGCCGGAGATCCGGAGTAATTTTTAAGATCTCCTTATCAAAGAACCAGGCATTGTTTTCTCTATCAAAAAATATGAAGGATTGCCTGTTATAAGCCATATCTCTGAACCCTTCCGGCGCGTACAAGAAATTTATTTTACCCGCTGCAAGAGCGACTGTGTCGATCAGCCGGGGTCCGTTTCCCGTGCCTACCCAGATACGTCCCATTGCATCTTTTGCCAGGCAATACACCGTATTTCCCGGGTCAATGTCTGTTACTTTTTTTGCTGCCTTGTCATATAGGATCAGTTTTTCACTAAGGTTATCACTCCATGGGACCATCAGGAAAAAGTTTTTCCATTCTATGATCTTGTCAAGATAAAGTCCGATATCAACTCCTTCTTTATTTAAGAGAGGCATCCTGGCGAATCGATTGTTTTTTAATATATACAATCCATTGTCGGCCGTCACGTACCATGCGCCATCGTTGCTTTTTAAAAACCGGTTGACGACCGGGTAAAAGTTATCGGCCGTACGATACACGCCGATCTTGCCTTTAACTAGTGTGTTCAGTTTCGATGCGTTGCTGGCGACTAACAATGAATCAGGACCGACTTCGACGATATCGTTGATAAGGTCATCGGCTAAACCATCCTGCCGGTTGTAATTGACAAATCTTGTCCCGTCATAGACACTCAATCCCCCGTAGGTTATAAAGATCATGCGGCCCTTGCTGTCCTGCTTAATACTTCGAACCCGGCTGTTTACCAGCCCATCCCTGGGAGTATAAAAAACAAAGGGATATTGTCCGCGGGATTCTGCGAGTTGTGCGAGGCAGTCGATACTAAAGATTACTGCCGGGACAAAAAGACATGCAAGAAAAGGTAGTTTTCGTTGCATACTTAAATTTACTCAGAATATTTCACAGAGAGTCATGGTTCACCGTTCAGCACTGCAGCTCATTAATATAATTTCACAAACGGGTTATTCATTTTCTCAAACCCGATTGTGGTCATTGATCCATGGCCACAATATATCTTTGTTTCATCCGGAAGCGTGAATAGTTGGGTTTGAATGCTGTTTATTAAAGTATGAAAGTCTCCACCCGGCAGGTCCGTTCGCCCAATACTTCCATTAAATAATACGTCGCCGCTCATCGCAAAACCATCTGCTTCGTCATAAAAACAGACATGCCCGGGTGAGTGGCCTGGCGCAAACCTAACCTCAAGCTCATCATCTCCAACTTTAATTGTGGAATTTTCCTTGACAAAGATCAACTCGCCCTCATAATTTTCAAATGGTAATTGCCACATCTGGCCACTGGCGGGTGCAAGCTCCAGCATTTGTTTTTCTTTTTCATGAATATGAAGCACCAGGCCCCAGGTGTCATGAACGTATTTATTGCCAAACACGTGATCCAGGTGGCAATGCGTATTCAGTAGCAATATGGGTTGCAGTCGATTTTCATCAATAAATTGTTTAAATGAGTCTCTTTCTTCGGGAAAATAAAAACCGGGGTCAATAATGCAACACTCCTTTTTTCCGTTATATAAGATATAGGTGTTCTCTTCAACGGGATTAAAACTGAAGGCCTTGACGGTTAACATTTCGGTTTTTCGTATTTTACGTGCAATTTACAACCTTTGCTACTGCATGGTTTCAGCCTTACCGGAACGCCAGTTGT
>DASYSW010000469.1:0-2366 GCA_036002905.1 Chitinophagaceae bacterium | reverse complement strand
ACCATTATTCTTTTCATACTCGGAGGAGTTTTTTCTTACCTCCAGGGAAAGGATAAGCAGCCAGCATAGAATATCTTCCGATTATATCTGGTCAGTCTGTCTTAATCCGTTTTATGCGATCACTATTGCTTGGAACAATGCTTTGTTGGGTGTCCTTTTCAGCTTCAGCACAATCTTACACCTGGTGGGAAGAAACAGTTCATTGGGATGGTGTGACCCCCTGGGAGCGATACGTTGTTTTTACACCGGGTTTTCTTGGACCCAATGCGCTACCGGTGCCCCGCATGACCAATGGAAGCATTGACAGCGTCAACAGCTTTGGACTTAGCGGGCATTTTTATTTTTCAACTGATGATCACACACAGGACATCGCCCTGTACGCCAATTATTGCCTGGTGAAAAACAAAATTTCTTTTGACGTTTTTTGGGTGCCTGTTGAACATTTTACAATGAGCCATGACTTAAAAACGGAGCGGCATGTATTTACTCTCCACTACTATGATCATTACGCCAATGGGGACATACATCTTAACACCAACATCCAACTCTTTGACAACAAAGAAAAACAAATACAATCGGCATTAAGGATCGGGTATCGTTTCCCAACTTCAGAAATAGGTGCCGCAAGATTTACGGATGCCCCCGGATATTATTTTGATGCTTCATTTGCAAAAGGATTTCATTCCCATCCGTCTTTAAAATGGATAGTAATGGCAGGCGGATATTTTTGGCAAGCCGAGATAAGAAGACATCCCCAGGATGATGCTTTTCTTTTTGGAACCGGGTTTGAATGGAATAAAAAAAATCTCAGGATACAGACTTCTCTCAGTGGCTATCTTGGTTATTTCTACAGAATGAGAGATAAACCCATTTTATTCAGAGCCGGTTTTGACAAAACAATCAAGCGAAAAATATTATTCTTTCAATTTCAACAGGGATTGCACAATTTTAATTACACCAGTGCAGAACTTGGACTGAAATTCCGGTACGGGAAGTAACCGGGAACAATAAAAAATGATCTTTCTTATTGGCAGTACTTCAATGTTGCGCCGGTCATTTTCCTAACATAAAAATTCTACCTTCGGTGAGCTATGACGGACGAATACTTCATGATGTTGGCATTAAAGGAAGCGAAACTCGCCTACGATGAAGATGAAATTCCAATTGGTGCTGTCGTAGTTTTAAATGATCGTGTAATTGCCCGCGGTCATAATATGACTGAAAAATTGAACGACCCGACGGCTCACGCAGAAATGATCGCATTGACTTCAGCCTTTAGTTATGTGGGAGGCAAATATTTACCCCAGGCATACTTATATGTAACAGTTGAGCCTTGCCTTATGTGCGTGGGAGCAATGTATTGGGGTAAATTGAAAAAGATCGTCTGGGGAGCTGGGGATGAAAAAAACGGGTACAAAAGAATTACTGCTTCTAACTGGCCCTTTCATCCAAAAACAGAAATAGTGCATGGAATATTAAAGGATGAATGCGGGCAGCTAATGACAGATTTTTTTAAAAAGAAACGATAAACATGACGGCCAACTCTACCGGGAAGATCGAGTGTCTTAATCCCAACACCGGAAGCAAAATGAATATCGATGCAGGGATTTACAAGCTCTTCAGTAAGGCTATTTATCATACTTTGAAGAAAAGCAAAAATAGCGTCACATACACTGACATCGTCGATGGCATAAAAAAGTGTTTTAAAGAAGAGCGCACCAATTTTAAAGGGTCAGTAGAATGGTACGCTGTCACCATAAAAAATGACATGGTGGCTAAAGGGGTTATAGAAACTTTCACTGAAAAGGGAAAAAAATTACACAGGCTGAAATCGACAGCGGTTTCGAAATAAGAAACAATTCATACATCTGTGAACTTTAAGGGACTAATTTTGTAATCTTTAGAAAAGCTCAATTCTTAATCTTAAATCTATTGTTATGGCGTTTACCTTACCTGCGTTACCGTATGCATTCGATGCATTGGAACCACACATCGATAGTCAAACCATGCAAATACATCATGGCAAGCACCACCAGGCCTATGTTGACAATCTTAATAAAGCTATTGCCGGTACCGAACATGAAAATAAAAGTTTGGAACAATTAGTCGCGAATGCAGGTAAACTCTCTCCGGCTGTTCGCAATAACGGTGGCGGCCATTGGAACCACTCATTCTTTTGGAACATTCTTGCGGCAAATGCAGGTGGCAAACCTTCAGGCAAATTGGCCGATGCCATCGATTCCACGTTTGGTTCTTTTGAAGCTTTCCAGGAAAAAATTAATACAGCTGGTACTACAAGATTTGGAAGTGGTTGGGCCTGGTTAATAGTAAAAGATGGAAAGCTGGAAATATCTTCAACTCCCAAC
>DASYSW010000468.1:0-12648 GCA_036002905.1 Chitinophagaceae bacterium | reverse complement strand
GCCATTATTGCCTTTCCACTTTCATGGTGGTTCATGCACAAATGGCTACAGAATTATGCTTATCGCGTCACGATAAGTTGGTGGGTTTTCGTGTTGGCTGGAGTATTGGCCTTAATCATCGCATTGGTGACGATCAGTTTTCAATCAATAAGAGCAGCGATCGCCAATCCTGTTAAATCTTTGCGAACTGAATGAAGTCGTGAATGGTCAATGGTGAATGGTGAATAAGTTTACAGGACGGACAATGTTATTGACAATTGAAAATTCACAATTGACTATTACAATTGATAAACCATGATTAACAAAAAATAAAAACTATGATCAGAAGTTACCTTAAGATCGCATGGCGTAATATGATGCGCCACAAAGCTTATTCAGGAATTAATATTCTTGGGCTTGCAATCGGCATCGCGGCATGTTTACTTATCCTGCAATACGTGTCTTATGAGCTGAGTTATGAAAGTTTCCAGGACAAAAGAAGCCGGATCTATCGTGTGCAGCAGGACAGGTATGACAAAGGAAAATTAAGCACGCAGTGGGCAGCGGGTGCTTATGCCGTTGGAAATTCATTCAAGGACGCGATACCTGAAATAGAAGACTATGTAAAGGTGGTTGGAAATGGGCGAGTGACCACGGATGTCAACAACCAACCGTTGAAAGTTGAAAAAGTATACTTCACTACCAATTCATTCTTCAGTGTCTTTAGCTATCCACTAATCGCTGGCAACAAAAGCAATGCGTTGAAGGAGCCATTTACAGCAGCATTGTCGGAAGCGACAGCCAAAAAGCTATTTGGAACAACCGACGTGATTGGCAAGCCCCTCGAATTAAACCGCAATAGTAACTACAAGATAACTGCTGTTTATAAAGATGCACCTGCTAATACACAACTTAAACCAGACATGTTGTTGTCTTATGCAACTTATTTAAAATGGACAACTGATTCAAGTGGCAATGGGCCCGAAACGGCGTGGCAATGGGATGGCTGTCTTACTTATTTGTTATTAAAAAAGGGCGCGGACCCGGCTGTGGTTGAAAAAAAATTCGTACCCGTCGTGAAAAAGTTCACTGATGAAGACATGAAAAAATTTAATGCTGCGGTAGTGTATCATCTGCAGCCACTGACTGACATTCACCTCTACTCGCATTATATGATGGAGCCCGGCGAGAATGGTGACGGGAAAACGGTCTATCTCTTATTGGGCATTGCATTTTTTATTGTGATCATTGCATGGGTGAACTATATCAATCTTGCCACAGCGCGGGCGATCACAAGAGCGAGAGAGGTAGGAGTACGTAAGGCGATCGGTTCACAGCGCCGCCAGCTGGTTATTCAGTTTCTTTCCGAATCAGCTTTATTAAATGGTTTTGCATTGCTGATGGCGATCGGTATCGTCTTACTTGCAATTCCCGGTTTTAATCGTCTCTCGGGTCAACATCTCAATTTTTCTCTTTTTGGAAAGACTGATTTTTGGATCGGCCTTGTCGGTTTGTTTCTTGTAGGCGTATTTTTTTCCGGCTTATATCCCGCATTTGTGCTATCAGGTTTTAGACCCATCGAAGTACTCAAAGGAAAAATGGGTACTACAAGCCAGGGTTCTTTTCTAAGAAAGGCATTGGTCGTTTTCCAATTTACTGCTTCGCTCTTTTTATTAATTGGAACGGTCACTGTTTACCGGCAGATCCAGTACATGCGAAAACAAGCCTTGGGAATAAATATTGATCAAACGCTGGTCATACCGCCGCCCATTGTTGGGATTGACTCTACATTCTTACAAAAGATGACCAGCTTTAAACAAGAGCTGCAACAGCAGTCTTCAATACGGGATATAACGGTGTCAACGAGCATTCCCGGTGAAGCAGTAGGCTGGAATGCAGGCGGGATCAAGCTTGTGGGCGCCGATGAATCTACTCAAAATCAGTATCGCGTGATCGGTGTTGACTATGATTATATGAAAACGTATGGTTTGAAGGTGATCGCGGGGCGTGCATTTTCAAAGGACTTTGGTTCCGACAGACATTCCGTGATCTTTAATAAAAAAGGAATTGAACAACTGGGCTTTAATAATCCTGCGGAAGCAATTGGTAAAAAAATTGATTTCTGGGGAGACCAATATACCATCGAAGGAGTGACGGAGAACTTTCACCAGCAATCATTGCGTGAAGCATTTGAACCGCTCATTCTCCGTTTGATCCCTGATGTAAATGGTTCCCTTTCCATAAAAACGAAATCGGCAGGCGCAGGTCAAACGATCGACTTAGTAAAGGCTGAATGGAAAAAATTCTTTCCGGGAAACACATTTGATTATTTTTTCCTTGACGATCATTTTGATGAGCAATACAAAGCTGACCAACGCTTTGGGCAGGTCTTTACTCTGTTCACAAGCCTTGCGATATTGGTTGCCTGTCTTGGATTATTTGGTCTCGCTTCCTTTACGACGCTACAACGAACAAAGGAAATTGGCATCAGGAAAGTGCTGGGAGCATCGGTTACAAACATTTTGAGACTACTGTTTCGTGAATTTGCTGTTTTATTGCTGATCGCATTTGTAATAGCAGTTCCTATTGCCTGGTTGACCACATCAAAATGGTTGCAGGGTTATGCGTTCCGTATTGGGTTGCAGTGGACATTTTTTGTGTTACCATTCATTGCCATTGTCGCAATCGCATTGATAACCGTGAGCTTCCAATCGATAAAAGCGGCATTAGCGAACCCCGTGAAGAGTTTGAGAACAGAATAGTTAGCGTGAGACGTGAATCGTGAGACATTAATTCCAAATGCCCTCACGTCTCACGCTTCACGGCTCACGACCGATTTTAATAATCTTCTAAAAGAAAGTTATGCTTCAAAATTATCTTAAGCCGGCGTGGAGAAACATGCTTCACAACAGGACAAGTAGTTTGATCAATATCTCGGGCTTGAGCATTGGGATAGCCTGCACATTATTGATTGTAATCTTTATAAAGAATGAACTGAGTTATGATCGGTTTCATCGCGATGCCAATCGCATTTTCCAGGTCGTATTGAATGGGAATATGGATGGCCAGGAATTTTGGGCCGGCAATACGCCGCCACCGGTGGGTGCCGCACTCACCAGTAACATACCCGAGGTTGAAAGCTTTACAAGGTTCTACAAGCCAAATGACATTGTGATGCGCTACGAGCAAAATAATGCGGGCGAAAAATTTTTTACTGAAAAGAATGTCTTAGCAGTCGACTCTAATTTTCTCCAGCTTTTCGATTTTAAAATTGTTGAAGGCGATGCAGCGACTGCATTAATGAAGCCCGGATCTGTGGCGATAACTGAAGAAATGGCCAAAAAATACTTTGGCAACGAAGATCCTATTGGCAAAACTCTTTTGATGGGACAGGATAAAAAACCCTTGGCAGTAACTGCCGTGATCAAAAACGTGCCATCACAATCTTCCATTCAATATGATTTCCTGGTACCGGTCGCCGATTTCCCCGTTGTAAAGAGATTCAGCTGGAGTTGGGTATGGCTGCAAATGATGTGTTATGTCAAATTGAAGGAAAATGTACCAACAGACAAAACAAGTATTCACCAACTGGAAACAAAATTCCCCGCCATGGTAAAGGTGCAGGCGGCAAATGCCTTTAAGCGGATCGGGAAACCATTTGATGAATTCCTTAGCACAGGTGGCAAATGGGATCTTCATTTAATGCCGCTCGCTGATGTCCATTTGAGATCTGCAACGATCGGGATGCCATGGTTGAGCCACATCAGCAATATCAAATACATTTATATATTTGGAAGCATTGCACTGTTTATCGTTCTGCTGGCTTGCGTGAACTTTATGAATCTCTCCACGGCGAGGGCCTCCAAAAGAGCTAAAGAAGTAGGCATCCGCAAAGTGACGGGCTCGACGAGAACTCAATTGATCAAACAATTTTTATCAGAAGCATTTTTATATAGCTTTCTTTCTTCGATCATAGCCGTCGCACTTGTAGCTGTTTTATTAAAAGGTTTTTCAATGATCATTGATGAACCCATCAGTTTTCAAACAGCATTTACTCCTTCCATTTGGCTCTCGTTGCTTGCGCTGACGATCATTACCGGTTTCCTGGCCGGAAGTTACCCCGCTTTGTATCTCACTTCCTTTAAACCTGTTCTTATACTGAAAGGAAAAAATCTTTTCAGCGGCAGCAAAAAAGATCTGCTGATCAGGAATGGATTGGTCGTCTTTCAATTTACCATTTCAACCATCATGATCGTGGGCACACTGGTCGTTTTAAAGCAACTCAGATTTTTCAGAAATACGGATATGGGGTTTAACAAGGAGAATGTGTTGATCATTTCTTCCGCGCACCGTTTGAGAGAGAGTGAAGAAAGTTTTCGTGACGCCATCACTGAAATACCCGGGATCACGAGTGCAAGCATAACAACCAGCATCCCTTCGGGAGGAGCGTTTGGTGATTCTTACAAGGCTCAACCCGATGAAAATGTTGCAGACATGAAAGACATTGGGCTCACCTCTTTTATGGTAGATGAGTCTTTTATTCCTACCCTGGGCATTAAAGTCATCCAGGGAAGAAATTTTTCAAAAGCGTTCTCAGACTCAGCCTCAATCATCCTGAACCAGGAAGCAGTAAGACAAATAGGATGGAAGGATCCCATTGGCAAATGGATCGAATACCCCGGCGGCGATAATGTCCGGTTTAAGGTGATCGGGGTTGTGAAGAACTTCAACATCGAATCGCTGCAGGCAGCGATCACTCCATTTGCTCTTTTTCATATGTCATCCAAAACGTATGACGCCGGACACAACGTGATCGCTAAAATAAGGTCACAAGATCTTTCCAAGGTCATCAACCAGGTAGAGAGTAAATGGAAAAGCTTTGCTTCCACAGAACCTTTTGATTATAATTTTTTAGATGCTGCCTTTGATTCACAATATCGATCGGAGCAAAGACTAGGAAGCATTTTCAGCATTTTTGCGGCGCTTTCAATTTTTATCGCTTGTCTTGGTTTATTTGGATTGAGCGCATTTATGGCTGAAAGAAGAACAAAAGAGATAGGGGTAAGAAAAGTTTTGGGAGCTTCCGTTTCAAATGTTGTGGTCTTATTGTCAAGGGATTTTTTACGGCTCACTCTCATTGCCATCGTGATCGCATTTCCGGTTGCATGGTATTTTATGAGTAAGTGGCTGGAAGATTTTGCTTACAGGATCAACATCACCTGGACAATATTCCTGATTGCAGGACTGGGCACATTGATCATAACACTGGTGACAATAAGTTTCCAGGCCATAGGTGCGGCGATAGCAAACCCGGTGAAGTCGTTGAGAACCGAATGAGTATTGGCTATGTATGGAAAATTCCCGTTTATATTCTCACAGCAAGATATACTAACAAAACTTAAAAAGTTCATCTAATGAAAAAGATCATCGAATGCAAATTCATTCTATTCGGATTATTCAGCCTTGCATGCTTAACGCAAATTCATGCGCAATCACAGGATCTAAAAAAATTCGAAGGCTATTACCAGTTTACAGATGATACAACCACCTACCTTCAAATTACCTCGCAGGGGAATAATTTAACTCTTCACCAATTATGGGACGATAAGGAAATAAGGTTTGAGCGTAAATCTGAATTAGAGTTCTTTAATCAGGAATACTCTTTTCCTCTCAAATTTAGTAGCGACCAAAATGGAAACGTCACTCAGGTTGTCGCATTTGACAGGGACCTGTGGAACAAAGTAAAAAATTATAAACCCACAATTAACAAAGAAATTTACCTAAGTTCTGACCAACTGAAAGCGTTTGAAGGAAAATACACGTTTCAGTTTGATAAAGGTCAGGACTCATACCTGCAAATTACCGCTGCGGCGGATCATCTCACTCTCAAACAACTATGGGACGGAAAAGAAATAAATTTTGTTCCGAAATCAAACCTGGAATTCTTTTGTAAGGGGCAATCATTTCCATTGAAATTTATTAAGGACGACAAAGGAAACGTAATACAGGTTCTTGCATTCAACAAAGATCTGTGGCAAAAAGTGAAGGAATAACTTGATTGATGAATGGCAAGTAGCGAGTGGGGAGTTGGGTTATTGACAATTAACAATTGAACCATTGACAATTCACAAAAATACCAATGATTTGTTCTTTGCTGTTTTGAAACTTTGTGCTTCGTGTTCTTTGTGTCTTCCTTGCCTACCGGCAGGCAGACGGCAGGCAAGTTCGTGCACTTTGTGTCACTGAAAAATGGGTCACAAAGAACACAACGAACGACGAAGGCCACTAAGAACTTGTACAATAGAATTACCGTCAGCACAAGTGAGTGACACATCAGAAGATTAGCAAAGGACGAAAGGCGGGGACAAGAAATATAACTTTTACAATAAGTTTTAGCATGCTAAAAAACTATTTCAAAATAGCCTGGCGCAATATTATCAAGAGCCGTTTTTATGCAGCGGTTAACATTGTTGGCCTTGCTGCAGGGATTGCATTTACGCTTGTCATTGCAGCGTATGTATGGAGCGAATTACAGGTGAATAACAACCTGAAAAACGCAGGTAACCAATATATCCTGCAAAGCAAATGGAAAGATCCCAATCTTGGAATTGAGTTAACAACACTGGGGCCGCTCGCAAAGGAATTAAAGCAGCGCTACCCGGATCTCGTAGCAAATTATTACAGGTGGGATGGCGTTACATCAAATGTGTCAAAAGGTGACAAAGCTTTTCGCGAAGGCCTACAGATCTGCGACAGCACCATGCTGCGCATGTATGGTTTTACTTTATTGTATGGCAACCCCGCAACAGCTTTTGAGGGCTCCTATTCCGTGGTGATCACAACCGAAAAAGCCATGAAATATTTTGATAGAAAAGATGTGCTGGGAGAGACCCTAACTATCGAAAACTTTTCCGGTTCAAATCATGATTTTATTATCACCGGCGTTATGAACCGGCCCGCAAAAAACTCTGCTACTTTTCTTAATGACGATAACAATAACCAGTTTTACATCGCTTCGGATAACATTAGTTATTTCGGCCGAAATATGGACTGGCCTAATCAATACATTGTTGGGTATATAGAATTGCAAAAAGGTGTTTCGCCAAAAGACCTTGAAAAGCCTATTCAATATCTTATTAAACAAAATGCACCTGCACAGACCGCAGCAAACATGACAGCTTATCTTGTTCCGCTGAAAGAGTATTACCTCTCTGCCAATAATGGGCTTGTAAGAAAAATGTTGTATGCGCTTTCGGGGATTGCGTTTTTTATTTTGCTTATGGCAATTATCAATTTCATTAATCTTTCCGTAAACCGCTCCGCTACAAGAATGAAGGAGATAGGTATACGCAAAGTATTAGGTGGATTAAAGAAACAACTGATCGCACAGTTTCTTACAGAATCAGTGATCCTTGTTTTCTTTGCGACAATACTTGCAATGATCATCGCAGTTCTTACAAGACCTGTATTCAATAATGTATTGGGCAAAGAGATCCCTACTTTTACGGACTTTCCTTCATGTTTTGTTTTGTTTCCATTGCTGTTGATCATCGTGGTAGGTTTTATTGCCGGTATTTATCCTGCATTTGTATTGTCCTCTTTAAGGTCTGTTGATTCGTTGAAAGGCAAATTAAGTTCGGTGGGTGAAAAAGTATTACTGCGCAAATCATTGGTGGCATTGCAATTTGGAACGGCAACGATTGTATTTATCGGCGCCATTATTATTTCAAAACAGGTGAATCTTTTTATCAACAGCGATCTTGGGTTTAAGAAGGACTTTATTGTTTCTGCACAAGTGCCGCGCAACTGGACTCCGGAAGGTGTGCGCAAAATGGAAGTGATCCGAAAACAGTTTGCTGATATGCCCGAGGTTGCTGATGCTACGTTGTCGTTCACCGTTCCGGATGGAAATAGTTCAGGCAGTATCGCTTTGTATAAGGCCGGTTCGGACTCAACAATGGCTGTGGCTTCGCAGATGCTGATCTCAGATGAATATTATGCAAGTACTTTTAAAATATCAATGGCTGCCGGCGAGTTTTATTGCAAGCCCGGGGCTTTCACAGATTTTTCTAAAATAGTAATCAATGAAGCAGAAGCGAAAGCACTGGGCTGGAAAGATCCCCAGGATGCCATCGGTAAACAATTGTATGTTGTTGGCTTTAACGGCCCGCCCGCGGTGGTGGCCGGCGTAACAAGAGATTTTCATTTTGGTTCTATGCAGACCGCTATTCAGCCGGTTACTTTTGGGCATGTTAGTTCTTTGAATATTTTCAGGTTGTTTTCTTTTAAACTTAAGCGGGGCAACATTGGCGCATCCATGGGAGCGCTGCAAAAAAAATGGTCTGCCCTTCTGCCCGGTACACCGTTCGAATATACTTTCATGGATGATTCAATTGCTAAATTATATACAACAGAACTGCAGCTAAAAAAAGCATCTTACATAGCAACGGTGCTTTCGCTCATTATAGTTTTACTGGGTGTGCTCGGTCTTATTTCGTTAAGTATTCAAAAGCGCACTAAAGAAATAGGTGTACGAAAAGTATTGGGTTCTTCTGTGGTAGGCATTATTGCCTTATTCATGAAAGAGTTTTTGATCGTGGTTTTAATTGCAGGCATTGTTGCTTGTCCGTTGGCGTACATTATTATGCACAAGTGGTTACAGGCATATGCATACCGGATAGATATTAACGCAATGCCATTTATTATTTCAATAGGTTTGCTTGCATTGATCACTGGTATTTTAATAAGCCTTCAAACTCTAAAGGCGGCAAATGCTAAACCTGTGAAGAGTTTAAGAACCGAATGAGTAATGAGTGATCAGCAATGAGTGAATCAACTCATTATTCATTACTGATTATTGTATACTCACTTTTGACAACTGACAATTCACAATTCACAAATTCTTAAAACTATAGCTATGATCTTCAAAAACCTTTCAATCATTCTGCGGAGATTTTACCGCCAAAAATTAACGACAACGCTACACATTGTAGGCTTGACCTTGGGTATCACTGTATGCCTGCTCATTGGGCTATTTATTCAATATGAATTGAGTTTTGATGCGTATGAAAGCAAGGCAGACAGGACGTATCGCATCAACCAGGTATGGGTCGATTTTGGAAAAAAGAATTTTCATTACTCTACTCCATTTCCCCTGGCCGACCAAATAAGAAAGGATGTTCCCGGCCTGGAATACGTCACGAAAGTTCATCATCCGTTTCAATCCGTCGTTGAAATAACTCCCACAAAACGTTTCAAGCAGGATCGCGTTATAATGACCGATCCTGAATTTTTGGATGTGTTTGACGTAAAGGTCATAGAAGGCAATGCATATGAAGCACTGCGTAAGCCTTACCAGGCTTTACTTACAGAAACTACAGCCAAAAAGTTTTTTGGAAATGAAGAACCTCTTGGAAAGACGTTCATATTCAATGACAGCTTTAACATCACTGTGGGCGGGATTATAAAAGATTTCCCGGGCAATACTCATTTGGCTGCTTCCATGCTGCTTTCCCTTTCTGACAAGGAAAAATATATCGGAACAAGCATTACTCACTATGGTTCCGTTTCGGGTGGATCCACTTTTATTGTTTTACCAAAAGGTGCTAAACCCGGAAGTGGTTTGAAAACAGCCATTCAAAGTATTTATGACAGGTTTGCGAACAATCAAAAATGGGCCGGAAAAGACCATCGTGAAGAAGCGGAACTGCAGCCCTTGAGTGATGTTCATTTTAATTCCAAATATGCGGGAGGCGGAGAATGGGTGAAAGCTATCAATACAAGTTGGCTTTGGTTTTTTGGAAGCGTTGGTATGGCCGTGTTGATCCTGGCTTGCATAAACTTTGTTAACCTCTCAACCGCGCGTGCTCTTAGCCGTGCAAAAGAGATCGGTGTCCGCAAGTCAGTTGGTGCAGGAAGGTTCCAGCTGATCGTTCAATTTTTAAGTGAAGCGTTCGTCCTTGTTACTTTCTCAGCTGTATTGGCAGTAATTATTTCAATACTCTCTTTACCTTATATCAACGATCTTTCCGAGAAGCAGATCAGGTTTGATATTCTCCAGTCTCCTCTGCTTCTTATCTCGCTATTTGTTGGTATTTGTGTAACGGCTATGCTGGCTGGCATTTACCCGGCATTTATTATCACCAGGTTTCAACCTGCAACTACTTTAAAAACGGGCTCAGTAAGCTCGACACCGCAATCATCATGGCTGAGAAAGGGATTGGTGGTAACGCAATTCAGCATATCAGTTTGTTTGTTAATTGGGCTACTGCTTATTGGAAAACAAATGAGTTACATGCAGCACAAGGACCTCGGTTTTGATAAGGATAACATTGCTATGGTTTCTGTACCATTTGATAACGATACAAAGCAAAAATTACTATTCGAAAATGAGTTGAGAAACATCCCTGGCGTTAAAGGATGGTCATTCTCCACAAGTCCTCCGAGCGGCGCTGATGGAATACATTGGGGAACGGTAATGAGCCTGGTTGGTCAATCGGATCCAAATCAAAAAGGTGTCACAACGATCATGACAGATGATAAATTTTGTTCATTGTACGAATTGACGTTAAAAGCAGGGCGATTTTTTAATGTTAGTGATACAAGTGCGATATCTCAATCATTACCCAGGGGCCAACGGTTTCCAAAATGTGTAGTGAATGAAAAACTTGTACAGGAATTAGGTTTTCCATCATCGCAAGCTGCATTGGGAAAAACGTTCTGGGTAGGAATGGATGACTGGCGTGCAGAGATCGTAGGAGTAGTAGCCGATTTCAATATTGGCTCACTGCATGAGGCCATTCGGCCAACCTTAATTACACAATTTCTTCCCTATTGTGAGAAAGTAGGAATTAAGATGCTGGCAGGTGCCGATATTCCCGCCACGATCAGCAAGATCAACGCCGGCTATAAGAAGGCGTACCCGTCAGGAATATTTGAAATTAATTTTTTGGACGAGCAACTGGATGCATTGTACAAATCAGAAGTCAGGCTGTACAGTCTTTTCAAGATCTTTTCAGCCCTGGCGATGCTCATATCCTGTCTTGGACTCTGGGGATTGATAACATTTGCCGCACAACAAAGAATAAAAGAAATCGGGGTGAGAAAGGTACTTGGTGCTTCTGTCCCCGACATTGTTTCATTGTTGACAAAGGATTTCATCATCCTTGTGCTGATATCAATCGTCATTGCAGCGCCATTAGCATGGTGGGGTATGCATAAATGGTTGCAGGATTTTGCATACCGCATACACATTGGCTGGGCGGCGTTTATCACTGCTGCAGTGGTTGCGATAGTAATTGCAGTTGTAACAGTTAGCTTCCAGGCGATAAAGGCCGCAATTGCCAACCCGGCGAAAAGTTTGAGAACTGAATGAGATTGTGAATGGTCCATGGTAAATGGCGAGTGGCCAGCGGTTATTGACAATTCACCATTGACAAAAATTTGTTTCATTACCTGTAACATCCGGGCAGTTGGTTCGTTTTACACAATTACATTTAAATTTAACACGACTAAAGAGTAATCATGGAACGCTTTAAAATTTTATTACCGGTATTGTTTTCGCTGATCGCTATGGCGGCATTTGGACAAACAAAAAAGACATCTCCTTTTGATAAGGTAATCGTCAGCCCATACATCCAGGTAACTTTGGTTCAGGGTGAAGAGGAAAGCGTGACAGTAAATGAACTTCACGTTGATGCAGGCAAGCTACATATAGAAGTAAAAGACAAAACACTGCGCATTTACCTTGAGGGTGCTAAAGATCTTCCCAAGAATGAAAAAGATTATTCAAACGGGTACAAAGAATCGCACCCCTTATACAAAAATACTTCCGTAGTAGCTACGATAACTTACAAGAAGCTGGAAGCACTTTCTCTTCGCGGGGACGAGGACCAGCTTTGCGAGAGTCCCATCAATGGTGATAAGTTTATGCTAAAGCTTTACGGCAAATCAAACGTTACTTTTAACGAGATGACTCTGGAGCAACTCGCTGCTACATTGTATGGAGAAGGCACGCTTGAAATAAAGGCTGGCTCCATAAAATATCAGAAATATACTTCTTACGGTGAAAGCAAGGTAAACACCCTGGCTGTTAATAGTAGTACTGGCCGGGTTACAGCTTTCGGCAGAGCAGATTTTAAATTAAATGTAACAGACAGGATAAAAATAACTTCATATGGCGAAGCGCAGCTGCAGTATAAAGGCAATCCCTCCATCGATAAGGGCCTGAATTTTGGGGAGGTGGTGATAGCTAAAATCGATTAGGATTTTGCCTCGATAATTGTTATAGACCGGCTCGTCCAACAAGACTGAGCCGGTTTTTTTTTGAGACAGATATGAAATAAAACGATCAATATTCAACGTTAAAATTTTCAATGGTCAACTCAAGAGTTCCAAAACAAAATGGCTAAGTTTCCGTTCGATTCCTACCCGCCACCCAGCTGCTCACCACTCACCATATGGGCTGACAACTGTATCAAAAGCGAACAGTTTATGTAACATAAACGAACAATTTCGTATTTGAAATATAACTATTGCATTGTAAATCATTTACATGCTGTTCCGGCATTTTATTTATAGAAAAGGCTGGAGATCCCGCCATCTTGTTTCGTGCTAATGGTAAATAGTTTTAAACCGTAAAGTATAGCCATGATTAAAAATTATTTCAAA
>DASYSW010000467.1:0-11242 GCA_036002905.1 Chitinophagaceae bacterium | reverse complement strand
TCCTTCAAAGTAGCGGGTGAATGCGGCACCTGCAAAAAGAAAATTGAAAAAGCCGCCAAAGAAGCCGGCGCCACATACGCAGCGTGGGACATGCATACAAAAATTTTGAAACTGAGCTACAATGCAGGAACCGATGTTACGGCCATTCAACAAAGAATTGCGGATGCCGGTTATGATACTCCAAAATTTAAGGCGACTGATGCAGCTTATAACGGTCTTGACAAATGCTGCCAGTATGATCGGCAGGTAACAGCGAAATCGGTGGACTGTTGCGGTAGTGATGACTGCAAAATGAAGAATGGCAAATGCGCAGATATGGCGGCCTGTAAAGATAAAGGTTGCTGCAAGGAAGACGCCGATTGTTCGGCTAAAGCTTGTTGCGAAAAAGCAGCCGCTGATAAGAGCGCTTCGGTCGAAAAGCAGTAGTGCAGGGAGCACTTGCACTAAAGCATCATATTTATTATTTTTAAGGTCCCGACAATTAGTCGGGACCAAACCCTAAAAAAATGAAATTCCTGAAAACTTTTTTTCTCGTCTTTTGCATTACTGTGATCAGCATTTCAGCAAAGTCACAAACACCGAACATTACCGATTCAAGGCTTGATTTTACGTTGCCTGATATGAAGGGCGACTCACTTCGTTTATCATCGATGAAAGGCAAGGTCTTTTTACTTGATTTCTGGGCTTCGTGGTGCGGACCCTGCCGATATTCAAACAAGAATCTCATCAAACTATATAGCAAATACAAACAAAACGGTTTTGAAATTCTTAGCGTTTCATTGGATGATAGTAAAAAAGAGTGGGTGAAAGCAGTAAATAAAGATAAGATCACCTGGCTTCAAATAAATGATTCAAGAGGTTGGGACGCGAGATCGGCGACTAAGTGGCAGGTGGATGCAATCCCTGCTTCATTTCTGATTGATAAGAACGGTGATGTAGTGGCCATTAATGCTGAAAGGAAAGAACTGGAAAATAAGATCAGGGAATTGTTAGGCCTGTAATCTTATAAAATGAACTTCAAATTTTGGGTACTCCTTGTTATACCCTTCCTATCTATTTTTGTTAGTGCGCAAAAAAAATCTTCCGTTGACAGTATTGTAACCTTTAAGGTCTATGGTAACTGTGAGATGTGCAAGAACAGGATCGAAAAGGCAGCAAAAGGAAAGGGCATTACCTCTGCCATTTGGGATGTAGATACAAAAATACTTTCTCTTGATTATGATCCTTCAATCACGTCCCCGGAAAAAGCCCAGGGGCGAATCGCCGACGTGGGACATGATACGGAATTAAAAAAGGCAAAGGACTTTGTTTACAAAGAATTGCCGGATTGCTGTCACTACCGTGAAAAAGAGGAAGAAGGTTCGGGGACTCATCATGATGAGTCTTTGGGAATTTCATCGATCGGCGTTGTTACCGGCGTGGTCATGGAAGTGGACAACAAGGGGAATTTTCATCCTTTACCGGGAGCTAGTGTGATTTCCCTGGGAACAGGCAAAGGTGTAATGACAGGTAATGATGGAATTTTCAAAATTTCTGCTGATAGTACGGTTCAGCGACTGGTAATAAGTTATGCCGGGTATGCGAGTGATACGATAGCAGTTCATCCTGCTGAAGAAATAAGAGTTGTCATGGCTTCAGGTGGACATTTGAAAGAAGTGAAGGTGACCGTAAGGCAGAAAGCTTCTTATATATCGCTATTGAATCCTGTCAGGACACAAGTGATGACCGATAAAGAATTGTTCAAAGCAGCGTGCTGTAACCTGAGTGAAAGTTTTGAAACAAATCCTTCTGTGGATGTATCATATAACGATGCTGTGACGGGTTCAAAACAAATTCAATTATTAGGCCTTTCGGGGGCATATACACAACTAACTGTTGAAAATTTGCCGGGGCCCCGGGGGATCGCCACTCCGCTCGGATTGAATTCAATAGCAGGGCCATGGATCGAATCGATTCAACTTACAAAAGGAGTGGGGTCCGTAGCAAATGGGTATGAAAGTATTGCAGGACAAATAAATGTTGAACTAAAGAAGCCTGAAAACAGTGAGAAACTTTTTGCAAACGCGTATGTCAATGATTTTGGTAAGACGGACCTTAATGTGAACCTGGCTTCGAAAATCGGGAAGAAATGGTCAACGGGCATTTTGTTGCACGATGATTTCTTACACAATCAAAAATTAGATGTAAACAATGACGGTTTTCGTGATCTTCCCACAGGAAATTTATTCAGTGCAGTAAATCGCTGGAAGTATGATAATGGGAACGGGTGGTTAATGCAGTTTGGCATAAAAGCATTGATCGATCGGCGAACAGGCGGCCAGGTAGATTACGATCCTTCGGAAGATAAGTTAACAACGAATAGTTATGGGCTCGGAATTACAATCAGCAGGTTTGAAGAGTTTGCAAAGATCGGCTATGTGTTTCCTCAAAAAAAGTATAAAAGCTTTGGATTGCAATTGTCTTCATTTCAACACGAACAGGATTCTTATTTTGGGTTGACCACTTACGATGCCAAACAAAATAATTTTTATTCCAACCTTATTTACCAGTCGATCATTGGTAGTACAATTCATAAATTCAGAACGGGCATCAGCTTCGTTTACGACAATTACAAGGAAGACTTCCGCAATACTAATTATGACAGGAAAGAAGCTGTGCCGGGCGCTTTCTTTGAGTATACTTATGATCCATCAGAAAAATTTAGCGCAATAGGCGGTTTGCGGATCGATCACAATAGCCTTTATGGTTTTTTGGTCACACCACGATTGCATTTGAGGTATGAACCAATAAAAGGTACCGTCATCCGTGCAAGTGGGGGCAGGGGAGAAAGAACCGCAAACATTTTTGCTGAGAACATAGGCGCTTTGATCAGCTCAAGACAAGTTAACATTGTTGCCAATGGAACGGGGAAGGCTTATGGATTAAATCCAGAGATTGCCTGGAATGAAGGAATAAGTCTTGATCAAAAATTTAAGCTATTCAGCCGAACTGGCTCAGTGGCTGTCGATTTTTTCAGAACCGATTTTCAGAACCAGGTTGTGGTCGACATGGATAAAACCGCAAGGGAAATAAATTTTTATGACCTGACCGGTAAATCTTATTCAAATAGTTTTCAGTTAGAGATTAATCATGAAGTATTGAATAAACTTGATCTCCGTCTAGCCTACCGTTTGTTCGACGTAAAAACGACTTATCATGGCGAATTGCTGCAGCGTCCCCTGGTGGCAAAAGACCGGGCATTTGCCAATATTGCCTATGAGTTAAAAGGATGGAAGCTTGACTATACCATCACTTATAATGGCACAAAAAGGATCCCGTTTACCGGCGATAACCCGGTGCAGTATCAGTTGCCGGAAAAATCACCGTCTTACGTTTTGATGAATGCGCAGATCAGTAAGACACTTGGTAAAAAATACCCATTGGATATTTACGTAGGCTCTGAAAACCTTACCAACTACTATCAAAAAGATCCTGTGCTCGCATCGGATCAACCGTTCGGTCCCTATTTCGATGCTTCTTTGGTATGGGGACCTTTAACGGGCAGGATGTTTTATACCGGTGTAAGATATAAAATTCGATAAGAGCGAAGTAATAACGGATTTGTTCTGTCGTTTTACTATGGAATCATGAAAAAACTCTTCGTCGCGATACTTGCCCTTCTCTATATGGGCACCTCGATAGGGGCTACCATAGAGTTGCATTATTGCATGGGCAGATTAGTCGAATGGAGCTTGCGGTATGACGACAATGACACTTGTCGTAACTGCGGAATGGCGAAGGAACCTGGATCAACGAGTGGATGCTGCAAAGACGAACACAAACAGATAAAGATTGATAAAGATCAAAAACTCTCTCTTAATTATATTCGGTTAAGCCAGCCAATATCTGAACCAGGAATAATAGGTTCCGATCATTCAATTTTCCTTCCTCCTATTTCCTCCGCCAACTTTACAAAGATCAATTCTCCGCCCCGAGGTTGCAATATTCCTCTTACTATTCTCAATTGTGTCTTCCGGATTTGACTTCTTCCTCCATGCAAGGGTTTAGCTGTAGCCGGCTAGACATTTCTATTTATTAGCTATTTCCCTAGCTCTCTCATTTCTTTAAAAGCAAGGATCCCGATTTGAACATTTGTCAGAACGAAGTAATGCTCATCAAAATGCACGGCATCACCGGTAATAAATAACTTTTATGCAAAAGACTTGTGCGTCATATTTATGTTGCAAAGAAGAAAAGAAAGTACTTTTTGAAAAGAAGGGCTACCCGATACTGCAATGCAAACAATGCGGTCACCAGTTCGTAGAAATTCCTGATCATGAAGATCACCTTTCGACAGTTTATTCTGATGACTATTTTTTTGAGGGGAAAGACGGCTATCCGAACTATCTCAACAAAGAGCGTCTTCTGTATAAACAGGGACTGAGGTACGCGAAGTTGATCAGTAAATATACAAAATCTGGGAAGGTGTTGGATATCGGCAGTGCCGCCGGATTTATTCTAAAAGGTTTTAGGGACTCAGGCTGGATATGCTATGGAATTGAGCCCAATGAAACGATGGCTGCTTTTGGAAGAAAGAACTTGAACCTGGATATCAAAACCGGCAGTATAGAAACAATTCAGACAAACGAAAGATTCGACCTTATCAATATGATCCAGGTGATCGGGCATGTTTATGATCTTGATAAGACATTACAAAATGTAACTGCGCTCTTGAACAAACGGGGACTAGTGCTGGTAGAATCCTGGGATGTGAAAAGCCTTACGGCGCGAATGATGGGGAAGAACTGGCATGAATACTGTCCTCCCAGTGTTGTTCACTGGTTTTCGGACGCGACATTATCCACATTATTTAAGTACTATGGATTTGAGTTGATCGCTAAGGGTCATCCTTTAAAAAAAATACATGTAGACCACGCCTTTTCTTTCTTAGAGGGGAGAAGCGTTAAACTAATTTTTAAAGAGCGACTGGTTCGCGCGATGAATCGCTTTATTGGAAAACTCACACTTATTTATCCTCTTCGGGATGTGAAATGGTATATCTTTCGTAAAATTTCGGAATAAATTCATTCTACCCCTAATCGAAGGAAAAATGAACGAATGGGTTGCTTTGATGAGCTAACCTTGCGTTAGATTACTTTCAGCTGATAAGAAATACTATGAAATTTGTTTCAATTTTTTGTGTTGTATTAATGCTTTTTCTTTCAACGTGCCAGGATAGAGCAACCGAAATCGAAAGTTCCGTAATTGCTTCTGGTCAAATGCCAAACATAGCTCAGGATAATTCCGGTGTGGTTCACCTGGTTTATGGCAACGGTGATAGCATTCTCTATTCCTATTCTTCCAATAAAGGACAAACATTTTCAAAACCGGCCTTGATTGCTGTGTTACCGAAGCTGGCTGCATCACATACAAGGGGGCCATCTTCTGACGGCGGCAACAAGTTTGGACAAGCACAGAAGCTAGGATCGGGAAGCTGGCCACTTAATGGTTGTCCAATGGACGGAGGCGGTCTTGCGATTGACAAAAATGGGACGCCAGAAACTGTTTGGAATAGAAAGGGTATGATCTATGCATGTGAGCCAGGGAAAGAGGAAACTGAAATAGGTAAAGGAAGAAGTTGCACTATGGAATCAGTCAATGGTAAAAAAGTGTTTGCCTGGGTAGAAGATGGCGATGTCATTGTTAGAAAGCCACAAGGAATGAAGAAGAATTTAGGTAAAGGCCAACTTCCACTCCTCAGAGCTGTTAACAATGAACATGTACTTTGCATTTGGGAAAACGAGAAGCATATTTTCAAGGCTGTCCTGGAGCTATAGACAACAAATCAAAAATCATATCAAACTCAGTCATGGATCTTCTTGATTGTTGAGTTCGCTAAGAAGTAAAATGATAAGCAAAACTTTTTGATTTTTTGTTACCAAACTTATACTTTAGCATCGGATGAAACGACTGGTCATTGCTGTACTTGCAATTCTTTACCTGACGACTTCTATTGGGATCGTTTGGCATTACCATTATTGCATGGGCGAACTGGTTAGGTGCGAAATTTGGGAAAATAAGAAATCTAGTTGTAGTGAGTGCGGGATGCCACTTAAATCTGGATCGGGCGACAACGATTGTTGCAAGGACGAATACAAGTATGTCAAAAATGATAAAGATCAAAATGACGATTTCGCGACATTAACAGAAACGAAACCTATACTCGAGTCTACTTACGATTATCTAGATTTTACAGCCCTTTCAGGTTACTCCTCCCGCATTACTTTTTTACCATTTAAGGCAGTCAAGCGAAGTTATTATTGTCCTTCTCTTAACGTAATCAATCGCAACTTCCGTATTTGATTGATGTGCAGCGAAGCAACAACTCAGAAGTGACGGCGTCACTTTTGAGGTTCTGATGTTACGACTTTTCTAAAATAAATATTCCTGTATTACATATGGAAACAAAAAAGCCAATCGCGATTTTAGGCGCAGGTTTGGCAGGTTTAACTGCGGCAAATTTTTTAAAACAAAATCATGTTCCATTTATTCTCTTCGAAGCTGGGAACAAGATCGCAGGACTCGCATCAAGCTTCATAGATGCCGATGGCTTTAGTAATGATTTTGGCGCGCACTTCGTGACAAATCGCCTGGCTGATGCCATTGGGGTGGGTAAGGATTGTAGAGTTGTAAAACATTATGGCGAAGCAGTGTGGCTTGACGGCAAGAGTCATAGTTATCCCTTTGGTATGCTTGCAATGCCCCGAATGGTCTGGAGTTTTATAAAAAAGAAACTAGGGAGTTTCAATGCAACATCAAACTCAGCCGCAGACTGGTTTGCCAATCGTTATGGGGAAAGTTTCGCCCGGGAAGTTGCCCTACCTCTTATCGAGTCCTGGTCAGGTGCGCCCGCAGAAAAGCTTTCACCTTCGGTTGGAGCAAGTTTGCCGGGGAGCATAATCAAAACATTCTATCTAAAATTGGCCAGCGGCATCACCGGCCGGGCTGTCGCCTGCGGATACAATCGCGAAAAACCAGAAAAGCCTTCAGTTTGGCACGTGTACCCAAATGGGGGAGTGGCGACGTTATGCTCCAAACTAGCAGAAGGTTTGGAAGATTCAATTAAGCTTGAATCACCCGTTGAAGAAATCCTGGTCGAAAATGAGAAAGCGGTTGCAGTACGAGCGAAGGGCCAGATTTATGAAGTCTCTGCAGTCATCAGCACGGCCCCAGCTAATATTCTCGCGAAACTTGTGAGAGGTACCAAAGCTTTAGAGGGAGCTGGACGGTTCCGATTTCGCCCAATGATATTTGTTAATTTTCGATTTCTTGGGCGAAACCTTTTGCCCGATACTGTCCTGTGGTTCCCTGAGAAAAAGAAGTTTCCATTCTTTCGCGTCACTGAGGTCACACGCTCGATGCCCTGGTTGGCACCGGAAGGGAAATCTATTCTAACATTTGACATCGGCTGTCAGAAAGATGATGAGTTTTGGATGATGGGCCAGGAAAAATTAGAGGCTCTGTGTCTTGAGTACATTAAACCTGTGATTCCGGATGCCAAAGAAAGATACTTAGGTTGCACTGTCTTACGAACACCCATTGCTTATCCTGTTTTTTTGAATGAATATGAAAAGGAACGACAGGATTTTGAGCAGTCCACCCATATCCCAAATCTCATGAGTATTGGGCGAAACGGTGAATTTGCTCATAGATTCATGGAAGATGTTTATTGGCGAACACGTAAAAAAGTTCAAGCTTTAATTGAAACAGATACGTAGTTGATTGCGCTGACCTAAATCATATTCTCTTTTGAGAAGACTCATTTTATGGTATGTGAAAGGATTTCATCTTTACTAAGCAAATATTCTATAACTGATAAAAAGAAATATGAAAAAAATTACTATGGCTGTCGTAACGAGTCTTTTACTCTCAGTTTCTGTTTTTGCGCAAGAAAAGGCCGGCAAAAAAGATACGACGCATCATACCGTGATGTACACATGCCCCAAACACTCAGACGTTGCGAGTAGTGAAGCCGGCAAATGTCCAAAATGCGGCATGGACCTGCACTTGTCTGCAAAGGAAGAAATGAAGATGCAGGTAACTAAGACCTATAGCTGTCCAATACATAAAGAAATCACGAGTCATGATCCTGGTAAATGTCCGCAATGCGGAAGGAAGTTAAACCTTTCTCCAAAGGAACAAATGAAAGCAGAGGTAGCAAAGATCTATACATGCCCTATGCATCCAGATGTTTCCCTGGATAAAGATGAAAAATGCCCGAAATGTGGAATGGCACTCGTGGAAAAGAAATCACAATAAGTGAGAACATTGAATAAATTAGTCGAATGCGTTTATGAAGACAGTAAAAGGCATATTCTTATTCCATCGTCGCCCGACAGAGTTTTTGAAGTTGTTGATTTGGGTATTCGGGTATGCACATGACGAATTCATCTGCAATGATGATGGGGAGTAAATTCCATTTGCGGTATCTGACAGCAAATCATAGCGGGGTAAATTCCAGGTATCGGTGGACGGGAAAAATGATGGGGTTAAAAATGGATTTTACAGTGGAAGTGACAAAGTGGACAAAGAGTATGGAGAAAATATGGGAAACTATCGGCAATGCCAGGATGATAATTTATTCATGGTACCAGATGCGGCTGATGCTCTCTCAAGCTGACGGAAAAACAAATGCTGAATTGTCGATTTCCTACAAAAGACCAAAAAACCTCCTGGCAAGATTTGTTGCCTGGTTATTCGCGGGCTGGTATTGTAATTGGTGCTTAAAAAAAATGCTGAAAGACACAAAAAAGCAATTGGAAGAAACGGAACATGGAACCTCATCATCACACCGGGTCGCATGACTCAGATAAGATTAATAGCGGAGGTACGGTGCACCAACATGACATTAACCCTCCGCATATAGATAACAGCCATGGACATCAGCATCATGATAGCATGATCGCTGATTTTAAAAAAAGATTTCTTGTCGTTTTAATCCTCACGGTGCCTGTCATGTTGCTGTCGGAAATGATACAGCACTGGCTAAATATTGATGTACGCTTCAGAGGTTCACAATATTTGTTGCTTCTTCTCTCAACTGTTGTTTTCTTCTTTGGTGGCTGGCCCTTTCTGAAAGGATTGTTTGATGAAATGAAAGGATGGAAGCCTGGCATGATGACACTGATCGGCTTCGCCATTACAGTTGCCTACGTCTATAGTATTGCTACGGTTTTTGGCTTAAAGGGCATGGATTTCTTTTGGGAACTTTCCACGCTTATTCTGATCATGCTTCTTGGTCACTGGATAGAAATGAGATCGGTTGCTGGCGCATCAAAAGAATTGGAGTTGTTGGTGCAGCTGATGCCATCGGATGCACATATGGTTCATGGTGATCATATCATGGATGTTAAAACGACCGAATTGAAAGAAGATGATGTTGTTCTAATAAAGCCGGGAGAAAAAGTAACCGCAGATGGAACCGTGGTTGACGGACAAAGTTATTTGAATGAAAGCCTCCTGACAGGCGAATCAAAACCCGTTGAAAAGAGGAAAGGAGATAGAGTCATCGCAGGTGCCATTAATGGTAGCGGCTCTCTCAAGATTAAAGTGGCTCACGGTGCCAAGGAATCTTATTTGTCGCAGGTGATTAAACTTGTCCAGGATGCGCAGAAATCGAAGTCAAAAACACAACTGCTGGCAGATGTCGCGGCACGATGGCTGACATTGATTGCAATAGTAGCGGGCATGGCTACATTTCTTGTTTGGTCTTTCGCAGGAAAGGATATTGCTTTTGCAATGGAAAGAATGGTAACTGTTATTGTTATTTGTTGTCCGCACGCATTGGGCCTGGCCGTTCCTTTGGTCGTAGCAAAGTCAACAGCATTGTCTGCTAATAATGGACTCTTGATCAAAAACAGGACAGCTTTTGAAAATGCGAGAAAGATCACAACGCTTGTGTTTGATAAGACGGGAACGTTGACCGTGGGAAAGTTTGAAGTTTCTAAAGTTGTTTCGTTGTTAAAGGACATTGACGAAAAAGAAATAATAAGACTCGCCTCGGCGCTTGAACAAAACTCCGAACATCCAATTGCTACAGGCATCATCCAAAAAGCAAAAGAATTTAAACATACTATTCCTTCCGCTGAAAATTTTAAGGCAATCACAGGTCAGGGCGTAGAAGCTATAGTCGAAGGCAAACAAATAAAGGTCGTGAGTCCCGGGTACTTGCGAGCAAGGCAGATCTCACTGCCCCCAAACTTTGAGGAGGACGCGGTAGAAACTATTGTATTTGTTATAGCAGACAACACGCTCACCGGGTATATAGCCCTTGCTGACAACATTCGCCCGGAGTCATCCGGTGCTATTCAAACGTTGCATGCCAATCATATCAAATCCGTACTGCTTACCGGCGATAATAAAAGAGTGGCGGAGAGTGTAAGTAAAAAATTAGGCATTGATCGTTTCTATTCTGAGGTACTTCCTCACGAAAAATTGGAAAAGATCAAAGAGCTGCAAAGCAAGGGAGAATTTGTTGCGATGACAGGTGATGGCGTAAATGATGCACCAGCATTGGCGCAGGCTGATGTTGGCATTGCAGTTGGCAGCGGTAGTGATATTGCAGCAGAAACGGCCGGAATTGTTTTGGTGAATAGTAATCCAAAAGATGTTGTGAATCTCATTTTGTTTGGGAAGGCAACATATAAAAAAATGATGCAGAATCTTGCCTGGGCAACGGGCTATAACGTTGTTGCACTGCCATTGGCAGCCGGGGTTTTGTATAAAATCGGTATTCTTCTCAGCCCGGCAATTGGTGCAGTGTTAATGAGTTTAAGCACGATAATTGTTGCTATCAATGCAAGTTTATTAAAAGTGAAATGATGCTTTGATTGCGGAGCCAGTAAATTAAACAGGCAATGAAAATAATTTTTCTCTCTTTTTTTGTCTCGTGTGCCATCTCTGGTTTTTCACAGCATCATCATGAACAGGTTCCTGCAAAGAAAGACTCTGTATCTCAAAAGGACGCTATGCCAGGAATGAACATGAATGACACTGTTCCTAAAAACAACATGAAGGGAATGGATCAAATGCAGGGCATGCAACATCACATGCCTATGAGCCATGTTTATTCACTCAATCTTCCCATGGGACGCAATGGTTCAGGAACAAGCTGGTTGCCGGATGCGTCACCCATGTATGCATATATGTTTCATAAATATGACTGGATGTTTATGCTGCATGAAAATTTATTTTTAAGGTACAA